>DASVXR010000136.1:0-15591 GCA_036392595.1 Sphingomicrobium sp. | reverse complement strand
CGACGGCTACGACCGGATGACCGTCGCCGTTCATTTGTCCGGCACCGGCCCTTATCGCTTCCTGGTCGATACCGGTGCCGACCGCACCGCCATCTCGCGCGAGCTTGCGACGAAGCTCAAGCTGGCGAGCGGAGAGAAAGCCTCGCTGCACAGCGTGGCGGGAGTCTCGACGGTTTCGACGGCGACGGTCCCCGACCTCCAGCTCACGCGCAAGAATGTCCAGGTGGTCGACGCTCCTCTGCTCGAAAGCTCGAACATGGGCGCCGACGGGATCCTCGGCACCGATTCGCTGAAATCCGAGCGCGTGCTGTTCGACTTCGAAGGCCAGACGCTCTCCATCGTCCCTTCGAAGAAATATCAGAACTTGGATGAGCCGGGCGCGATCGTCATCACCGCGAGGAACCGCAACGGCCGCCTGATCATCACCGAAGCAACCGCGAACGGCCGGCCTCTGACGGTCGTGCTCGACACCGGCGCCCAGGTCAGCATCGGCAACTCCGCGCTCCGCAGGCAGCTCCTGGGGCGGAGCCCGCCCGACGGCTCGCACATGGTCCAGCTCCAGTCGGTGACCGGAGGCACCATTGCCGGCGACTATATGTTCGCGCGCGAGATCGCGCTTGGCGGAATCGACCTGCACAACCTCCCGATCGTCTTTGCCGATGCCCATACGTTCAAGACCCTCGGCCTCGATAGGAAGCCGGCGCTGCTGCTCGGAATGAACGCGCTGCGCGCGTTCAAGAAAGTCTCGATCGACTTCGCCAACAAGACCTTCCGGGTCGTGGTGCCGGAGCACAGCGAAAACAATGTGAAGATGGCCTCGCGGCTGTAACGGACGGCGACACGGCAGCCGGCGTTACCAGTGAATCGAAGAATCGTCGTTGCTGCCAATAGCGCCGGCAATATCGTCACTTTCCGACAGGGGCTGATCCGCGCCCTCAAGGCCGACGGCGACGAGCCGATCGTCATTGCACCGATCGACCCGCCGGCCGAGCAGCGGATGCAGATGCTGGACGTCGAGCGGGTCACGATCGATCTCGACCGGTCCGGCCTCAACCCGCTGGCCGACCTCAAGCTGCTGCGCGCCTATCGGAGGATGCTGAAGCGCCTTTCGCCGGCGGCTTTCCTCGGCTTCACGATCAAGCCGAACATCTATGGCTCCATTGCCGCGCGGTCGCTCGGCATTCCGGCAATTCCGAATATCAGCGGACTCGGCACCGTCTTCCTCATGGGGGGTCCGCTCGCGGTGCTGGTGACCGCAATGTACCGCTTCGGTCTCGCTGGCTGCCCTGTCGTCTTCTTCCAGAACGCGGACGACCTCGAGCTGTTCGTAGAGCGGCGGATGGTTCGGCGTGACCAGGCTCAGCTGGTTCCAGGATCGGGCATCGACCTCGACCTTTTCGCTCCCGCCGAGCTTCCGCCCGGCCCTCCAAGGTTCCTCCTGATCGCGAGGCTCCTGCGCGACAAGGGCGTTCGCGAATATGTCGAGGCAGCGCGCATGCTTCGGCGGCAGCATCCGGAGGTACGCTTCCAGCTCGTCGGGCCCATCGACAAAGGGAACCGCACGGCGATCCGGCAGGACGAGCTTGACCGGTGGATAGGAGAGGGCGTCGTGGAGCATCTCGGCTCCGCCGACGACGTTCGGCCGCACATCGCCGCAGCGACCGTCATCGTGCTGCCCTCCTATCGCGAAGGCCTGCCGCGTTCCCTGCTCGAGGGTGCGGCGATGGCGAGGCCGCTGGTGACGACCGATGTGCCCGGATGCCGCGAAGTGGTCGAGAATGGCGTCAACGGCCTGCTCTGCGAGGTCCGCAATGCCGGCTCGCTCGCCGAGGCGATGCGGTCGCTGATCCGCATGCCTCCCGAAGAACGCTCGAAGATGGGCCGAGCGTCGCGAAAGCTCGCCGAGGAACGGTTCAGCGAAGAGCGCGTGATCGACGCCTATCTCGACGCCCTGAACCGCTTCGCTCGGTCAGGCTGAAGGTCTAAGAGCCTCAATATGTGCGGGATAGCCGGAATCCTGTCGCCGTCGGCGCCGTCCGCCGAGCTTCTCGAGCGGATGGGTCGGGCGCTGGCGCATCGCGGTCCCGACGACGAGGGCGCCTGGCTCGACGCTGAAGCGGGAGTGGGGCTCGCCAATCGCCGTCTGGCCATCATCGATCTCTCGCCCGCGGGTCACCAGCCGATCCACTCGAGCGACGGCCGCTTCGTTCTCACGTTCAACGGCGAGATCTACAATCACCGCGACCTGAGGTCCGAGCTGGAGCAGCGTGGCGGGGTGCCCGAAGGCGGCTGGCGCGGCCACTCGGACACCGAAGCCCTCGTCGAGGCGATCTCGCATTGGGGGCTGAAGCCCACGCTCGACCGCTGCGTCGGCCAGTTCGCGTTCGCCTTGTGGGACCGGCGAGAGCGGCGCCTCAGCCTGGTGCGCGACCGGTTCGGCGAGAAGCCGCTTTATTACGGCTGGGCAGGCGATGATTTCCTCTTCGCCTCCGAGCTCAAGGCGATCCGCCTCCACCCGAATTTCAGCGGCGCCATCGACCGGCGCGCTCTCCGGCTGTTCGCTGCTCGAACCTACATTCCCGCTCCGCTTTCGATCTACCGCGGCATCTACAAGCTGCAGCCCGGATGCATTCTCGAGCTCTCACGCGAAACCCGGGCGCCCGCCGATGCGCCCACGCCGGAATCGTCAGAAGGCCTGTCGCTCACCCGCTATTGGTCCTACCGCGACGTCCTTCGCGAGGGCCTCAGGAACCCGATCGAGGATGAAAGCGAGGCCATCGGCGAGCTCGAGCGCGTGCTTGCGCGGGCGGTCGAGAGTCAGTCGCTAGCCGACGTGCCGGTCGGCGCCTTCCTTTCCGGCGGCATCGATTCCTCGGCGGTCGTCGCCCTCTACCAGAAATATTCCGCCACGCCGGTCCGAACCTTCACCATCGGCTTTGCCGAGGAGGCATTCAACGAGGCCGATCACGCCCGCGCCGTCGCGAGGCATTTCAGGACGGAGCACCACGAGCAGATCGTTACCGCTCGCGAGGCGCAGGACGTCATCCCCAAACTCCCGCAGCTCTACGACGAGCCCTTTGCCGATTCCTCGCAGATCCCGACTTACCTCGTCAGCCGCTTCGCTCGGCAGCAGGTCAAGGTCGCGCTTTCGGGCGACGGAGGGGACGAGCTGTTCGGCGGTTACAACCGTTACTTTGGAACGGCGCGGCTCTGGTCGAGGCTCAAGCTCCTGCCGGCTCCCGTCCGAGCGGCGGCGGCGGCGTCGGGCGGCCTGGTGCCGGCGGCCGCATGGGACCGGCTCGGCAAGGCGATGTCGGGCAAGGAGCTGCCGCCTTTCTTCGGCGTGAAGGTCCGCAAGTCGCTGAAGACCGTGGCAGCCGCCAGGAACCTCGAGGACCTTTTCGCGAGCTTCATCGACGAGTGGCCCGCCGGCGGCTCGCCAGTGCTTGGGGACGAAGGCGATTTGGAAGCTTGCTCCTTCGACCTCGATCTCGGCGAGGAAGCGCCGGACGCGCTTCGGATGATGTACTGCGATGCGGCGAGCTATCTGCCCGACGACATATTGTGCAAGGTCGACCGGGCCTCGATGGCCGCGAGCCTCGAGGCGCACGCCCCCTATCTCGATCATCGAGTCGCGGAGCTCGCGGCGAGGATCCCGCTGTCGATGAAGATCGAGGGCAATCGCGGAAAGCTGATTCTGAAGAAGCTCCTGTTCCGGGAAGCCCCACCCGAGCTGTTCGAACGGCCAAAGTCGGGCTTTGCCATTCCGGTCGGCGAGTGGATCAAGGGTCCGCTGCGCGACTGGGCCGAGGACCTGCTCGACCCCGCGGCCATGCGGACCGAAGGCTGGTTCGATCCAAACGCGGTGGCCCGGCGGTGGAAGGAGCATTTGTCGGGGAAACAGGATTCGACGGCGGCTCTCTGGGCGGTGCTGACCTTCCAGGCGTGGCTTCGCGAGCAGCGCGTGGAAACGGCGGCGGCGGCCTAACAGCCACACCAGATCGGAAAAGTCACTCGGGCGACTTGTTGCGCGAATGCCCCGGGGTTAAGAAAAGCGATCGGACCAGAACGGCGCAATGAAACTTTATTTTGGAACAACGGTTCTCCCGTCGGTCTGGGGCAAGGAGAGTAGCGATGCGAGCATTGCGGTCTAATCCGTTGGTTGGTGTGCTTGTTGCCGGATCCTTGATGGTGAGCTCCACGGCCGCTGTTGCAGCTACGACTGCGAGCACCGTTCCCCAAGTCAGCCCGTGGGCGACCCTGACGGCCCTCAGCGGCGGAGCGCCGGCCACTGCGCTTTGCGGAGCTGCGGCTGTTGCGGCTGCCAGCCAGACCGCGCCGGGCTGCGTGCTTCCGGTTCAGGACGTGGCTGCGGCTCCCGCAGCGGTTCCTCCGCCGCCGGCTCCAGTCCCGCCGGTCGAGCCCGTCAGTGCCGGGATGGGCGTCAATCCGCTCCTTCTTGGCCTCGGTGCGCTCGCTCTCGGCGCCCTGATTTTCTTCCTGGTTCGCAACCACAACAATAACGAGGCGAGCCCGGCCTGAAGCCATTCCAGACGAGGTCCTGCTCTGATCAGAAGGGAAGAGGCGTCATGAAAAGTTGGCTTGTCGCACGTGCATGCGTTGGAGTGGCGGCCGCGATGGCGTTGCCTGCTATTGCGTTGGCCCAGAACGCCTCAGAGATCGTCGGTCAGCCTGTCCAGGTCACGACCAATGGCGTCACCAATACCGTCTATCTCGATCCAGGCGGAGCCGCCCGGATCATGACTCCGGGCGGCAATACGGTGACGGGCACGTGGACCGCGGCGAACGGCCAGCTTTGCCTCAGCACCGGCGCTGCGCAGGAATGCTTCCCTTATGCCGCTCCGTTCCAGGCCGGGCAGCCGCTGACGCTGACCAGCTCCTGCGGCCAGAGCGCGACCTGGCTCGCCGCCTCGACCAATGCTCCGCCTCCGCCGGCCTCGGGTCAGCGCGGAGAGCGCGGCAAATAATCCAGCCTCTAAACAGGCTGACGAAGATTTCGCGGCTGCGTCCTCAGGACGCGGCCGCAAATCGTTTGTGGAGCGCGTCGAGCGATCCCTCGTGCGTGAGGTCGAGGTGAAGCGGCGACACGGAGACGAAGCCGTCGGCGATCGCCTCCAGGTCGGTCTGGTGGCCGGGCGTCTGGACCATCGGTCCTAGTCCGAACCAATAATAATCATAGCCGCGCGGGTCCTTGCGCTGGACGATCCGCAGCCGCCCGTAATCGCGCAGGCCCTGACGGCATACGCGGATCCCTTTGACCTCCTCCGGCGGCATCGCGGGAAAATTGACGTTGATGAGAGTCCCGGCTTCGGTCTCGAATTCCAGCAATGGAGCGAGCACGCGCTCGGCCCAAGCCTCCGCAGTGGCGAAGGGGACGGTGTCGCCCATGCCCTCGCGCGAATAGGCCTGGCTGAGCGCGATTGATCGAACGCCCGCCAGCGCGCCCTCCATCGCCGCGGAGACGGTCCCGGAGTAGGTCACGTCCTCGGCGAGGTTCGCTCCGCGATTGATCCCCGAGAGGATCACGTCCGGCGGCGAATCCTTCATCACGTGCGCGAGCGCGAGCATCACGGCGTCAGTGGGAGTGCCCGTCACCGAGAACCTGCGCTCGTCGTGGCGGCGCAGGCGCACCGGAGTCGTGAGCGTCAGCGAATGCCCTGCGCCGGACTGCTCCTCGGTCGGGGCGACGATCCAGATATCGTCGCTGAGCGTGCGCGCGACCCTTTCGAGCAGCTTGAGGCCGCGCGCGTTCACGCCGTCGTCGTTGGTGAGGAGAATCCGCACTCGGGGCCTATGAGGGACGCTCCGCCGTGCCGCAACCGCGAAGAAATTGCGCCATATTCGCAACAGCTTGGCGATTTCTTCACTGCACAGCCGTAATTTCTTGTTCAGCCTTGGGGGCGTAACTATACGCCCCGTTGGGGATGACCGGCTTTCCCGAGTTCATCGGAAAGCCAATTATTCGCCACCGGCTGCACCGCATTAGCCGGCCGCAGCAGGCGGCGGCGTATGCGACCTTCGCGAACGGGCGTGAGGGTCCAGTACGGGGGAGGGATTATGGCGACTGCCCTTGTCGACCTTTATGGCGACGGCGAAGATTTCGAACGTTTCGACCGCATTATCCTGGCCGAAAGTTACCGGCCTTCCGAAAGCGAAGAGTTCATGTGCGCGATGCATCGCGCATATTTCCTGCGCAAGCTGAAAGCCTGGAAGGAAGCGATCATCGAGGAATCGCGCCAGACGATGGCGCAGCTCCAGGTCGACTCGCTGCGCGAGCCGGACCTCGCCGATCGCGCCTCGAGCGAGACCGACTGGTCGATCGAGCTCCGCACTCGCGACCGCCAGCGCAAGCTCATCGCGAAGATCGATTGCGCGATCCGGCGCCTGTACGAAGGCGAATATGGCTATTGCGAAGTCACCGGTGAGCCCATCTCGCTGGCCCGGCTCGAGGCTCGTCCGATCGCGACGATGACCTTGGAGGCGCAGGAGCGCCACGAGCGGATCGAGCGCGTCTCGCGCGACGACTAAAGCTGGTTCGGCCGATCCGTTGGGTCGGCGATCATCCGGTGAGGTGCGCGGCCTTTAGTGGTGCGTGAAGTGGCCGGCGATTTCGTCTTTCAGCCTGAGCTTCTCTTTTTTCAGTCGGTGGAGAAGGTCTTCGTCGGGGTGGGCTCGATGCTCTTCCTCTTCAATCAGCGCGTGAAGGGCGGCGTGCTTCGACTCCAACTCCTCGACCATTGCCTTGTCCATTGGCGCGATTCCTTTCGAATGCCAGTGTCACGACCGCGTAATAAATCACGAATCGCGACGTTTGTCTCGGACCATCTCTCCGCTCGGCGAGGGCTCTGGGCAGGTCGTCGCTGGCCGGAAGCGTCCCGGTTGGAGTAGACTCCCGCGGCGATGAACGATGATCATCCGAAGCCCGATCTCGAGACCCTGAGGGCTGAGCATCGGCTTCTCGACGAGCGGATCGGCGCGCTTTCGGCCGATCCCTCGGCAGACCAGCTGGAGATCGCGCGGCTCAAGAAGCGCAAACTGCTGCTCAAGGACAGGATCCAGCTGATCGTCGATTCGAACATCCCCGACATCATCGCCTAGCTCTTCCGGCTGTCCCGTTCGGAGACAGGCAGGGCCGAAAGCGCGTCCACCGCTCGACTCGGGCGTTTGCACCGGGGAATAAGGATGGCACTCTCGGACGCCATGGACGAATCGGACCTGCCACAACCGCAAGTGCGGATCACGTCGCGCCTCATCGACTCCCTTTATACGGAGGCGATGCTGCTCGCCGACGAGGCGCGGTCCTATTTCGACGATGTTGGCCGCGACGATCGCGCCGCCCTCGAGCCCTTCGCTCGAGTCGGCTTTGCGTGCGAGTCGCTCAAGGTGACGACGCGCATCATGCACATCGTCGCCTGGCTGCTCACGCAGCGGGCAATCGAGTCGGGCGAAATCCCAATGCAGGCGGGGCGCCGGCCGGACCGCCGGCTGGGCCATGCGCAGGAGAGCGACCCACTGGTCGTCGGCCAGCTCCCGGAAGCGGCGCAACGGCTCATCAACGCGAGCGCCGACCTTTACGCCCGGGTCCAACGGATCGACGAGGGAAGCCTCGAAGCTGAAGTCCCGCAAAGCCCGGCCCGCGCCCTGATGGGCCGCCTCGAGCGTGGACTGGTAGGCGACAAGTCTGCCTGAGAATCGGCAGAGCCCGTCCGAACGGTTGCCGAAACGATCGAAGTTGTTTGGAACCGGACAGCCGCTAAGGTGGCGTCCATGACCACCGACGCGCTGTCGATGCTCTTTCCGAATGTCGAAGTCACTCGCAGCATTGCCGTGCGTGTCGCGGTGAGCTTCCTTGCGGAGCAGTCGGACCCAACTTCGAACCGCTGGTTCTGGTCCTATCATGTACGGATCGAGAACGGCTCCGAGGTCGCGGTCCAGCTGCTGTCGCGGAGCTGGACGATCGTGGACGGCCGAGGAACCGTGCACGAGGTGCACGGCGAGGGAGTGGTGGGCGAGATGCCGCTGATCGCTCCAGGGGCGAGCTTCGATTATGTCTCCGGCTGCCCCCTCGACACGCCGAGCGGCACGATGAGCGGCTGCTACCGGATGGTGGACGAGGACGGCACGGCGTTCGACGTCGCCATCCCGCGATTCCAACTGCTCAGCGCCTGACAGCGACAAACGTTCATCTCAAGTCTATCCCTGTTGGGGAAAGCTTCGCTCGCGCGAAGAGTTAAGATCCGGATGTTCATGCTTCGAAAACGGCATTTGGATGAGCCAGCCGGCGCCCGGGGCCGCCGAGCCTATGCCGTGGGCGACATCCACGGGCGCCTCGACCTGCTCGACCAGCTTCTCGAGAAGATCCACGCGGACATGGCTGGGCGCGAGCCGCGGGAAACCCTGCTCGTCTTCGTCGGCGACCTGATCGACCGCGGCCCAAGCTCCAGGGAGGTCGTCGAGCGGCTGCGCACCTACCGGCACGAGGGCGTTCGGCCGGTCTTCCTGCTTGGAAACCACGAGGAGGTATTGCTCCGAATCCTCGACGGGGATTCCAGCCTGATTGCCAACTGGCTGCGTTTCGGCGGAGCGCAGTGCCTCGAGAGCTACGGAGTCGACCCGCTCCTACTCACCGGCTTGTCCGGCGACCGCATCGTCGAGCGGGTGCGCGACGCAGTCCCGGACGAACAGGCCGAGTTCCTCAGGGGCTTCGTCGATACGTGCCGCTTCGGCGACTATCTCTTTGTTCATGCCGGGATCCGGCCGGGCGTGGCGCTTCACGAACAGCAGCAGGGGGACCTGCGCTGGATCCGCGACCCCTTCCTTCAGGACGAGACGCCGCATGGCTTCGTAGTCGTCCACGGGCACACTATCAGTCCCGAGGTCGAGGAGCGGCCGAACCGAATCGGCATCGACACCGGAGCCTTCGCGACCGGCGTCCTGACGGCGCTCGGGATCGAGGGCAGGAAACGCTGGTACCTGGACACACGCGTGGATGCCGGAACTCCTGTTCCGGCCGCGCATTGATTTGCTCCACTATGGGGATTAGTCAGTCCGCCGCCGGGTAAACCCAGTTGGGGGCAGATCGCGCGTTCGTTCGCGGGGAGTCGATCGGTGTTTATGGATCTGAACCGGTACCGACCTACAGTGATGATGCTTCCGGCCGTCGCGGCCTTCCTTGCCGTCGCGGCCTGCGCCGACTCGCGCGGCGGGAGCCTTCCCTACAATGTCGCTCTTGGCGCTCCCGACGCGCCCAAGATCGCAGCGCTCGAATCGACCTACCGGATCGCGCCCGCCGACAAGCTCAGCATCAAGGTAATGAAGTCGGACGAGCTGACCGGCGATTACCAGGTCGACCTTTCGGGGCATATTTCGATGCCGCTCATCGGCGAGGTCGCCGCGGCCGACCTCACGACGCAGCAGCTCGGCGACAAGATCACCGAGCTGCTTTCGCAGAAATATTTCGAGCACCCGGACGTCAGCGTGGGGATCAAGGAATCGGCTCTGCGGACGGTCACCGTGGACGGAGCGGTGAAGGAAGGCGGCGCCTTCCCGGTCGCGGGCCCGATGACCCTCATCCAGGCCGTGGCGCTTGCCAAGGGAACCAGCGAGGACGCCAATGCCCGCCGGGTGGCCATCTTCCGGACCATCGGCGGCCAGCGCCAGGGCGCTGCGTTCGACCTGACCGCCATTCGCCACGGAGAGGCGCCCGATCCGCAGGTCTATCCCGGCGACATCATCGTCGTCGACGGCTCCAACGTGAAGTCCGCCTTCAAGCGAATTGTCCAGGCCATTCCTGTGATCGGGACTTTTGCTCTGATACCGTAGCGCAACGTGCTAGGCCTCGAACCAGTGCCGGAGATCGCCTGAAGTGAACAACAGCATCGCAGTGCCGGACCAGGGGCCTTGGCCGATCCAGTCCTACGCGCCGGCAGCGGCTCCGGAGCTCGGGCCTGGGCAGCGGGTCTATTCGGCGGCGAACATCCTCGATTTCCAGACCTTCGTCCGGATCATCCATCACTGGCGCTGGCTGATCCTCGGCGCGGTTGCCGTCGGGATTGCCCTGGCGGTCATTGCGACCTTGCTGACGACGCCAGTCTATCGGGCCTGGGTCACGCTCGAGGCGAACCCCCCGACGGTACCGGTCAGCGACGAGCAGTCAAAAGAGCGCGAGATGACGACCACGACGCCGCTCGACTTCGTCGCGACCCAGGCCGGATTGCTCGCCAGCACCAGCGTTGCCCAGCGGACCGCCCAGGAGCTGAACCTCGCCAACAATCCGGCTTTCGTCTCGCAGGACGCGGATGCCTCGACCCGGCTGAAGGTCGCGGCGGCCAAGGTCCATGGCGGGCTCAAGGTCGTCACCCCTGAAGAGGGGACGCTGATCAAGTTCAGCTATCAGACCACGTCGCCGCAGCTGGCGGCGCAGATCGCCAATGGCGTGGCCGACGCTTTCATCAACTCCGCGCTCCAGCGGAGATACGAGGCGTCAGCCTACGCGCGCAACTTCCTCGAGCGCCAGATCAACAAGACCCGCGGCGACCTCGAGCAGTCGGAGCGAGCCCTGGTCGCTTATGCGCAGCAGCAGGGGATCATCAACACGGCCGTTGGGCCCGACGGAAAGCCGGTCAGCGGAGATACAGGCTCGATCCAGGGTGAATCGCTCGTCGCGCTCAACCAGGCACTCGCCCAGGCGACCGCGCGAAGGGTGGCGGCTGAGGGAGCCTATCGCGGAGCGCTCGCCACCGGTCCGACGAGCGAAGTCGCCGCGAGCACTCAGATCCTTCGCCAGCAGCTGGCGACGCTCCAGGCGGATTATCAGCAGAAGCGCACGTACATGAAGCCCGAGCATCCCGACATGCTCAGCCTCAAGGCGCAGATCGACGAGCTCAACCGGCAGATTGCGGCGGCCGGCGCGCAGACCTCGTCGGGGCGGAACAACTCGCTGCTCGCCGAATATCGCGCTGCACTGACCGCGGAGAACGCGCTTCGCGCTCGCGTCGCGGGCCTGAAGGGCGAGGTGCTGAACCTGCGCGGCCGAAGCATCCAGTACAACATCCTCCAGCGGGAGGTGGACACCAACCGCAGCCTCTATGACGCGCTTCTGCAGCGCTTCAAGGAGATCGGGGTAGCCGGCGGAATCGGCATGGCTCCAGTCTCCATCGTGGATCGCGCGGACGCTCCGTCGCTTCCCTACAAGCCCAACCTGCTGATGAACCTGCTGTTTGGAGTGATCGGGGGCCTGCTTGCGGGCATGGTCGGAGCCGTCGGTCTCGAATTCGTCAACGACACCATCAAGACGCGTGAAGACGTCCGGACCAAGCTCGGCCTGCCGTGCCTCGGGGTAGTCCCGAAGACGACAGCCAGGAATGCGTTCGTCGAGGACCTCAAGAACCCCGTCTCGAATGTCTCGGAAGCCTATTCCGCGATCGTCGCGGCGCTTCGCTTCAGCACCGAGGGCGGAATGCCGAAGGTGCTGCTCGTCACCAGCACCCAGCCCGGCGAGGGCAAGTCGTCCAGCGCGCTCGCCATCGCGCAGAATTTCGCTCGTCGCGAGCGGTCCGTGCTCTTGATCGACAGCGACCTTCGCAAGCCCGCCTTCAAGACGGCGAGCGATGATGTGGGCTTGAGCAAGCTCCTGACGACCGAGGATCATATCGACCGTCACGTCGTGGAGACGCAGCACTCCAACCTGTCGCTGCTTCCGAGCGGCCCGGTGCCTCCGAATCCGGCCGACCTGTTGTCCACGGGCCGAATCCGCAAGGTCATCGCCGAGGCGGGCGAGCGCTTCGACCTGGTGATCATCGACGGTCCGCCGACGATCGGTCTTGCCGACTCGCCGCTGCTGTCGGCGGCCGCGGGCAACGTCCTCTTCGTGGTCGAAAGCGGGAAGACCCGCACTCGGGCCGCGATCGAGGCGCTCAACCGGCTCGAGGCCACCGGCACGCATGTGCTGGGCGTGACTCTGACCAAGGCTACCGGCCACAGCGGCGGCTATGGTTACAGCCGCTACGGCTACGGCTATGGTTACGGCTATGGATATGGCCGCAAGGGCATCGAGAAGAAGCGGACAGAGATACTGATGATCCCGCAGGGTGCCGACAGCTGAGCCGCGGCGCAGCACTTCACCAGCAATGACTTTTCGCGCCTTGCTGGCGGTACTGCTGGCGCTGCTTGCAGCCGTTCAGCTGGTGCGAATCGCGATGGTCGAGACCCTGGCGCCGACGCGCCCCAACGATGCCTTGCGCGTCTGGGCCGGCCATCCGGACGCTGAGCTGACCGCGGGCCTGATGGCGATCGCGACGGCTACTCGCGAGCGCAAGACGGTTGAGCCGGCAGTCTTCAATCAGATCCTGGATGCGGCGAGGAAGTCGCCGCTTGCTCCCGAACCTTTCCTCGTCCGGGGCGTCCAGGCGCAGCTTTCCGGCGACAATGGCGTCGCCGAGCGCGCGTTCCTCGCGGCGCAGTGGCGCGACGGGCGTTCGCTGCCTGCGCGATATTTCCTCGCGGACCTCTACTTCCGGCGCGGAGATTCGACTCGCGGCCTCGCCGAGGTCGGGGCTCTCGCGCGCCTTGCTCCCAACGGCGTGCAGAGTCTGGCGCCTTATGTCGCCGCTTATGCGAGGGACCGCTCCACCTGGCCGCAGCTGAAGGCGTTGTTCCGGACCGAGCCAAGGCTGGAGGACGAGACGCTCGTCGCGCTCGCGGCGGACCCGCGGAACGTGGATACGGTGCTCGAGCTCGCGACCGCGGATCGCCGCCGCTCCAGCCTCTGGGTCGCGCCGTTGCTCCAGGGCCTCGTCAAGGAGGGCCAATTTGCGAAGGCAAGGGAGGTCTGGGCGTCGATATCCGGGACGAGGCTCGATCCGACCACTCTCGTCTTTGACCCGGATTTCAGCCGAGGCGATGCTCCGCCGCCATTCAACTGGAGCCTGACCTCCTCGACCGTCGGCCTTGCGGAGCGGCAGCGCGGCGGCGGGCTCCACGTCATCTTCTACGGCCAAGAGGACGGCGCATTGGCTAGCGAGCTCCTCGTCCTGCCGCCGGCTTCGTACCGGCTCGTCACGAATGCGGCTGGTACGCAGACCAACACGGATGCGCTGCAGTGGCGGCTGACGTGCCAAGGGAGCACGGCGCCGTTCGCGTCGATTCCGCTGTCGGCCGCCGTCGCGCGTGCGTGGACGTTCACCGTGGCGCCGGGCTGCGGCGCTCAGCGGCTCGAGCTGTTCGGATCGTCGGGGGACATCCCGAAACAGTCGGAGGCGACCGTCCGCAGCATCGCCCTGGTGCGCTCGAATGGCTAGTCGCGCACGCCAGGCGGTCGGTCCCGCTTATCTGCTCCTTTGCCTCATCCTTGGCGGAAGCGCGCAGGGCATATTCTTCAACCTGCTGCTGCAGCTCATCGGCCTCGCCATCATCGCCTGGGCGGCAGCGGCGCCGGCGGATCAGCAGATGAGCCGTCCCGCATCGCTGCTCTTCCTGCTAGTCATTGGCGCATTGCTGCTCGTGGCGCTGCAACTGGTGCCCTTGCCGGCTTCCCTGTGGTCAAGGCTCGGCGCGCGTGGAGCCATCGCGGACGGGTACCGGGTCCTTGGGATCCCGGTTCCGTCGCTACCCGTTTCGCTCGCGCCATATGCCACGCTGGCGACCATTGTGACGGTGATTCCGGCGGTCGCGATGCTTTGCGCCATCCTGCGCCTGCAGGCGTACCGGCGCAGCTGGCTCGCGCTGGCGCTCCTCGCCGGCACCTTTGCCGGAATCCTGCTGGGCGCTCTCCAGGTCGCGAGCGGCGATCCCCAGACGTCGCCGTGGTATCTCTACGGTTTCTCGAACTTCGGCTTTGCAGTGGGCTTCTTTGCAAACGCCAACCACATGGCCGTCCTGCTCGTCATCGCGCTTCCGTTCCTGGCGGCGCTGCTCGCCTCGGCCAGGGGCGGCAGCGTGCAGCGCTATTCGGCGGCGGTTGCCCTCGCGGCCGGAGCGGCGCTCGTCATCGTCGTCGGCATCGCCCTCAATCGCTCCCTCGCCGGATACGGCCTTGCCGTTCCCGCCGTGGCCGCGAGCCTGCTCATTCTCCTGCCCGCGAGGAGCCCGGCGCGGCTCTGGATTGCGATCGGTTCGGCGGTGCTGCTCATTGCGGCAGTCGTCGCTCTCGCTCTCAGTCCCATCGGAGAGCGGACCCTCGGCACATCGAGCTCGGTCCAGTCGCGAGAAGCCATCAACGCGACCACCGCGCGCGCCATCGTCGACTTCCTGCCCCTCGGATCGGGTCTGGGGACCTTCAAGCCCGTCTATAAGCTGTACGAGGATCACGACGGGATCGTCGCGACCGTGATCAATCATGCGCACAATGACTATGCCGAGCTGGCGCTCGAGATGGGCATTCCCGGAATAATCCTGATGCTGCTTTTCCTCGGCTGGTGGACCGTGACGGTGTGGCGCGCCTGGAGATTTGCGGATGCAGGACCTTATGCGCGTGCCGCATCCATCGCTTCCGCCGCGCTGCTGGCGCACAGCCTCGTCGATTTTCCCTTGCGCACTGCGGCTCTCAGCACCTGCTTCGCCATGTGCCTCGGATTGCTGGCGGAGCGGCGTACGCCGCCGGCCGCCCAACCCTCCGAGCTCTGGCCGACCCGCCATGTCGTGCTCGAATAAGTGCCGCGCGGCGTGACTGAGAGCCCCAACATTGATCCGAAGACGGTCGAGGGTTTCGGCGAGGAATGGCATGCATTCACCCAGGAGGAGCTCGATCCCGCTGAGCACCGGCGCGCCTTCGAGGAATATTTCTCGATTTTCCCGTTCGACGAGCTTCCCCCGGACGCGGAAGGTTTCGACCTCGGCTGCGGAACGGGCCGATGGGCGCTATTCGTCGCCGAGCGCGTCGGCTGTCTCCACTGTATCGACCCGGCGGCGAAAGCCCTGGAGGTCGCGAAACGACGGCTCGCCGGTCGCTCCAACGTCAGGTGTCACCTTGGCGGAGTGGACGACTTGCCGCTCGACGACGCAAGTCAGGACTTCGGCTATGCGCTCGGTGTGCTCCACCATATCCCGGACACGGAAGCGGCAATGGCGAAATGCGTTCGCAAGCTGAAAGCCGGCGCGCCGTTCCTCGCCTACATCTATTACGCCTTCGACAATCGTCCTGCGTGGTTCCGGCTCCTGTGGAGCGTCACCGACGTTGGAAGAAGGTCCATTTCCCGGCTGCCCTTCGCGCTTCGCAAGCAGCTGACGACGCTGATTGCAGCAACCGTCTATTATCCGCTGGCGAGATTGGCCGCCGGAATGGAGCGCGGCGGCTTTGACGTGGGCAATTTTCCGCTGAGTTTCTACCGCGACCGCAGCTTCTACAGCATGCGCACCGATGCGCTCGATCGCTTCGGGACCCGGCTGGAGCAAAGGTTCACGCGCAGTGAGATCGAGCAGATGATGCGCCGGTGCGGCCTCGTCGATGTCCGATTCCGCGAGGCGCCTCCTTATTGGGTCGCATGCGGGCGAAAGGCGGCCGACTGAAGTTGCGCCTGTTGTTCGTCATAAAGTCGCTCGCTGGGGCGGGAGGCGCGGAGCGAGTGCTTTGCG
>DASVXR010000135.1:0-4510 GCA_036392595.1 Sphingomicrobium sp. | reverse complement strand
CTGAAGCAGCGGCCCGGCTGAAGCCCGGCGACACGGCGCGAATCTCACGCGCGCTGGAAGTCATCCTGTCGACCGGTCGCACGCTCGCCGAATGGCAGAAGCAGCGCGAAGGTGGAATCGCAGACCAGGTCGATCTTCATCCGCTCATCCTGCTGCCCGCGCGAGACTGGCTCTATGCCCGCTGCGACGAGCGATTCGTGCGGATGTTCGACGGCGGCGCGGTCGACGAGGTGGAACGGCTCCTCGCGGTCGATCTCAATCCGAACCTGCCGATCCTCCGCGCGATCGGGGTTCCTGCAATCACCGCTTACCTGCGCGGCGAGCTGTCGCGAGAAGAGGCGATCGCCGCGGGGCAGCAGGCCACGCGGCGCTACGCCAAGCGCCAGTACACCTGGTTCGCGCACCAGCCGCCGTCCGAATGGCCGCGATTCCGGGAGGCGCTGGACGCAAGGACCATGGCTCAGGCGCTGGAACTGCTCTAGGCCGCGCCCATGGAGATGCTGCGCGAAGCCGACATCGATCCCGCGCCGCTCGCGGGAAAGCGCGTCGCGATCCTCGGCTACGGCAACCAGGGACGCGCGCAGGCGCTGAACCTCCACGACAGCGGTATCGACGTCGTCGTCGGGCTGCGCGGCGGATCGGGAAGCGCGAACGAGGCTCTAGCAGCCGGACTCGAGATCGACCTCATCGAGAATGCCGTTCGCTCGGCGCAGGTCGTCATGATGCTTGCGCCCGACGAGATACACTCCGCCCTCTATCGCGAGATCGAGCCGAGTCTCCGTGAAGGGGCCGCTCTCGGCTTCAGCCACGGGCTGTCGGTCCGCTTCGGCTTGGTCCGCCCGCGCGCGGACCTCGACGTCTATCTCATCGCGCCCAAGGGTCCCGGCACGGCGCTCCGCTCCCTCTACACCGAGGGCAAGGGCATGATCGCGCTGTGGGCCGTCGAGCAGGACTCCACCGGGCACGCGCGCGACATCGCGCTCGCCTATGGTCGAGCGATCGGCTGCGCGCGTGCGGGGCTGATTGCGTCGAGCTTCGCCGAGGAAGCGGAAGCCGACCTGTTCAACGAGCAGGCCGTCGTCTGGGGCGGAGTACCGGAGCTGCTGATCGCCGGCTTCGACACGCTGCTTGCAGGGGGAATCTCACCCGAGGTCGCCTATCTCGAATGCGTCGGCGAGCTCCACCTCATTGCCGAGCTGATCGAGGCGCGCGGAATCGCCGGAATGCGCGAGGTGATCTCGAATACCGCCGAGCTCGGCGCCTTCCTCGGCGGCCGGAGAATAATTGATGCAAGCGTCCGGCAGCGCATGGCCGAAGTGCTCGCCGAAGTGCGGCAGGGCCGCTTCGCCGAGGAGCTGAGCCAGGAAGAAGCGAGCGGCTATTCGCGTCTCGAATCCGCGCGCGCGCAGGCACGCGAGACGAAGCTCGAGGAGACGTACCGGAAGCTCAGTGGCGAAGATCAGTAAGCGCGGATGATCGGCTGCTCTTCGAGGGTCGGCCGGTCGCCGACGCTCGCTCGCTCGAGATAGGCGCGCTGCAGCTTCACATGCGCTTCCCGCACCTCGGGATCTTCCGCGGCCATCGCGAGCTCCTGCTCTTCGGCGGCCCGTTGGGCGAAATAGATCCGATCATTGTCCATGGCTCGGCTCCTTCCGTCGGAGCGCGCTTCTAACAAAAACGCCACCGGAAGTCGCGTCAGGCGATCGCATCCGCCGCTTGCCTGGCTCGCTCGATCGCCTCGAGGACGATCCGTCGCGCCTCACCGGCATCGCCCCAGCGCCCCACCCGGACCCATTTGTCGGCTTCCAAATCCTTATAGTGCGTGAAGAAGTGCTCGATCTGCTGGAGCACGATCGACGGCAGGTCCTGCCGCTCACCGACATCGGTGTAATATGGAAAAGTCGTGTCGACCGGCACGCAGATGAGCTTTTCGTCGCCACCATGCTCATCTTCGAGGTTCAGAACGCCGATCGGGCGCGCGCGGACGACGCAGCCGGGCATGAATGGCGAGCGCGCGATCACCATAGCATCGAGCGGATCGCCGTCCGGTGATAGCGTATGCGGAATGAAGCCGTAGTTCGCCGGATAGCGCATCGGCGTGTGGAGGATTCGGTCGACAAACAAAGCGCCAGACTTCTTGTCGAACTCATATTTCACCGGCTCGCCGCCCACGGGAACCTCGATGATCACGTTGACGGTGTTCGGCGGGTCGTCGCCAATGGGGATGAGGTCGATGTTCACGGCAGCGGAATCCTGCGCTCGAACAAGGCCAATCCGACGAACAATGCAACCAGGCTCGCGAAGACGGAGCCGACCATATAGCCTGCGGCGGCCGCATAGGAGTGGCGCTCGACCAGCAGCGCCGTGTCGAGTGAGAAGGCGGAGAAGGTAGTGAAGCCGCCGAGAAGTCCGGTCGTCAGGAACAGCCGCATGTGCTGCCCGATCCAGGGACGAAAGGCGAAATAGCCAGCGAAGAGACCCATCGCGAAGGATCCGGCGACGTTCACGATCAAGGTCCCGAGCGGGAAGCCGTAGCCGAACAGCCGGGCCGCGCCCACGTTGACCCCGTGACGCAGCGCGCCACCGATTCCGGCGCCGACGAAGACGATCAGGTACAGCACGAATCCGCGCTTACTTCCTGCCGAACAGTTTTTCGATCTCCGAATGGCCGAGCTTCACCCAGGTCGGACGTCCGTGGTTGCACTGCCCCGAGCGCGGCGTGACCTCCATTTCGCGCAGGAGGGCGTTCATCTCGGCGACGGAAAGCACCCTGCCTGCTCTCACCGAGCCGTGGCACGCGATCGTCGCGGCGACATGATCGAGCTTGTCGCGCAGGCTGAGCGGCCCGCCCAGCTCGGCAATCTCGGCAGAAAGGTCGGCGAGCAGTCCGGCGGCGTCCGTCTTGCCGAGCGCTGCAGGGACCGCACGGACGAGCATTGCGGTGGGACCGAATCGCTCGATGTCGAGGCCCATCTCCGCAAGCTCGGCCGCGGCACCTTCCAGCCGGTCGCAATCAGGCTCTTCGAGATCGACGACTTCGGGGATCAGCAACGCTTGGCGCGCAACCGCCCCACCCTCGCGCGCCGCGCGCATCCGTTCGAGCACCAGCCGTTCGTGCGCGGCATGCTGGTCGACGATCACCAGCCCGTCCTCGGCCTCGGCCACGATGTAGGTCGCCGCGACCTGGCCGCGCGCGACACCGAGGGGATAGCTCGGCACGGGCTCGACGGCGGGCTCCGCGCGAGCGGCTGGAGCATGGTCGAACAGCACGCGTGCTTCAGCAACACCCGTCACTCCCGCGAAAGCGGGAGCCCAACTTCCTTGTCCAGCTGGGTCCCCGCTTTCGCGGGGATGACGATTGAGCGCTTCGTCGTAAGTAGCGCTGCTCGTCCACATCACCGGCGCGGCGGCCTGCTCGCGCGCGGCGCTGCGCTGGCTCTCCTCGTCGAGCGCCCGTCTCAGACCTCCGATGATCAGCCCGCGCACCGCGGCGGGGTCGCGGAAGCGCACCTCGGTCTTGGCGGGGTGCACGTTCACGTCGACTTCTTCGAGCGGGACGTCGAGGAACAGGGCGGCGATCGGGTGGCGGTCGCGGGCGATGAGGTCGCGGTAGGCTGCACGGAGGGCGCCGACCAGCAGCCGGTCCTTCACCGGGCGGGAGTTGACGAACAGATATTGCTGGTCCGCCATTCCGCGGTTGAAGGTCGGCAGGCTGATGACACCCGTGAGTCTGACGCCGTCTCGGGTGCAGTCGATGCCGACTCCGTGCCGATCGAGCTCGTGCGCCAGCAATTCCGCGACTCGCACGGGTGGTTCGGCTGGCTGGAGACTGAGCACCCGGCGGCCGTCGTGCTCGAGGGAGAATGCGACGTCGCTCCGAGCCATGGCGAGCCGCTTCACCGCGTCGAGGCACGCCGCATATTCGGAGCGCGGGCTGCGCAGGAATTTGCGCCGCGCCGGCACCTTGTCGAACAGGCGTTCGATTCGGATGCGCGTCCCCGGCGGGAGCGCCGCCGGGCCCTCGCCCGCCGGCTCGCCATGGTCCATCTCGATGAACCAGCCGTCCTGGCCGCGAACCCGGCTCTCGAGTCGCAGGCGGGCCACGCTGGCGATCGACGGGAGCGCCTCGCCGCGGAAGCCGAAGCTCGCGACCCGGTCGATCGCATCGTCGGGCAGCTTGGAGGTCGCGTGACGCTCAAGCGCCAGGCGCATCTCGTCCGGGCTCATCGCGCAACCGTCGTCGGCCACCTCGATCAGCTCCAGCCCACCCGCCGACAGGCGGATGGCCACCTGAGCCGCGCCGGCATCGAGTGAATTTTCAACCAGCTCCTTGAGGGCGCTTGCCGGCCGCTCGACGACCTCGCCCGCCGCGATGCGATTGATGAGCTCCGGAGGCAGCCTTCTTATTGACATGTTAACCGTTCCTAGCCCATTCGGAGACCGCCGGCGAAGCACTGATTTTCCTGAAAATTCAGAGCGCATTCAATGGGAAGTAAGCAATTGAAAGTTA
>DASVXR010000134.1:0-9775 GCA_036392595.1 Sphingomicrobium sp. | reverse complement strand
ATGAAGGGACCCCCGACGAGCTCCACTTCCTGCAGGCCGACGAGACTGGAGCTCTCCATCCCGACAATTGCTCCGTCACGTCGGTGCGCCCGGTCGTGCCGATGTTCGAGGTCGCCGGTGCGCCGCTGAAGGTTTCGCCCGCGACCGGTCACAGGCTGTCGCTACGCTTCGTCCCCAACGACCTCGGCCACATTGCCTTCCGGGCCGAGCCGTTGAAACTGGACGCGAACGCGCTCGTGCTGGAACGCTATGACGCCGAGATTCGCTTTCTACGAGTTCGGCCCTAAAGAGAGCGCCAGAGGGAATGCGTGGCTGACGGACGAGAATTGATCCAGGCGCTCGAGCGTGAATGGTGCGAAGCGCTCTGCAGCAAGGATATCGAGCGGCTGCGCGGCCTGGTCCACCCCGATTTCATGCTCATCGGGACGCGTTCGTCGGGCCCCTTCATGATGCGCCGCGACGAATGGCTCGACGCAATCCAGCGCCGCGACGTGCAGACGATCGACATCGACGTCAAGGACGCGACGGTGCTCGAGCAGGTCATGGTCGGAACCGTCCAGGCTCGGTGGCGATTGAAATATCTCAATCGTGTGATCGAGGATTGCGTTGTGCTGACCGACGTCTGGGTGTTCGACAATGGCCGCTGGCAGGCGCTGAGGCGCCACTCGACGCCGGCTCCGGCCGCCGACTGCACCTGATCAAATATTGAGGGGAGAGCGAATGGCGACAACCGACGTGAGGGCGCTGCGCGCCGGCGACGACATCAAGGAGCTGACTGCTCGAGGGATCATCCTCGGGGCGCTCATCACCGTCGTCTTCACCGCCGCGAACGTCTACCTCGGCCTCAAGATCGGCCTCACCTTCGCGACGTCGATCCCGGCGGCGGTCATCTCCATGGCGGTGCTGAGGGCCTTCCGCGACGCGACGATCCAGGAAAACAATATCGTCCAGACGATCGCGTCCGCCGCGGGCACGCTGTCGGCCATCATCTTCGTCCTTCCCGGTTTGGTGATGGTCGGCTGGTGGACTGGCTTCCCTTATTGGCTCTCAGTCGCGGTGATCGCGATCGGAGGAATCCTCGGGGTCATGTACTCGGTCCCGCTGAGGCGCGCGCTCGTCACCGGAACCGACCTTCCTTACCCCGAGGGCGTCGCCGCCGCCGAAGTGCTGAAGGTCGGCGCGGGCATCGGCGGAGCGGAAGAGAACCGCCGCGGCCTGCTGATGATCGTCGTCAGCTCAGTCGCTTCGGCGGGCTATGCCTTGCTCGCAGCGATGGGCTTGGTCGCCGGCGCAGCCGCCAAGAGCTTCCGTGTCGGCTCCGGCGCAACCCAGGTTTCCACCAGCTTCAGCCTCGCCCTGATCGGCGTCGGCCATCTCGTCGGCCTCGCCGTGGGCGCGGCGATGTTCGTCGGGCTCCTGATCAGCTGGGCCTATCTGGTGCCGCACTACACGTCGCTCGCCGGTGCCATTCCGGCGGGTACGAGCCTCGACGATTTCATCGGCGACATCTTCGTCCACAAGGTCCGCTTCATCGGCGCCGGCACGATCGGAATCGCGGCGATCTGGACGCTGCTGAGGATCATCGGCCCGATCATCGCCGGCATTCGCGGCGCCCTCGCCGCCGGTCGCGAGCGCAAGGCGGGACGCGGTGAAGCGCTCCCGATCACCGAGCGCGACATTCCGATCGGGATCGTCAGCGTGACGATTCTTGCCTCGATGATCCCGGTCGGCCTGCTGCTTCACGCCTTCGCCAACACTCCGCCGATCTCCGACAATCCCGGAGCGACGATCGCCATCAGCATCGTCTACATTCTCATCGCCGGCGTCGTGATCGCCGCCGTGTGCGGCTACATGGCCGGCCTCATCGGGGCGTCGAACAGCCCCATCTCCGGCGTCGGCATCCTCTCGGTGCTCGGCATTGCGCTGATCCTCGCGGCGCTCTTCCCGCATGCGAGCGGCGACATGTCGAAGTCGCTCGTCGCCTTCGCCTTGTTCGTGACCGCCGTCGTGTTCGGCGTCGCGACCATCTCCAACAACAACCTCCAGGACCTCAAGACCGGCCAGCTGGTCGACGCCACTCCATGGCGGCAGCAGGTCGCGCTGGTGCTCGGAGTCATCTTCGGCTCGGTCGTGATCCCGCCCATCCTCGACGTTCTCAACACCGCCTTCACCTTCCAGGGCGCGCCGGGTGCGAAACCGACCGCGCTCGCTGCCCCTCAGGCCCAGCTCATCTCCGCGATCGCGCAGGGCGTTCTCGGCGGCAATCTCGACTGGAGGCTGATCGGCTGGGGCGCAGGGATCGGAGTGGCCGTCGTGATCGTCGACGAGGTCCTGCGGGCCACGAAGCGCGGCGCCCTTCCACCGCTCGCTGTGGGCATGGGCATCTATCTTCCCATGGCCTTGACCCTCCTGATCCCGATCGGAGCGCTGCTCGGCTATTTCTACGAGAAATGGGCGGCGCGCGCACAGAGCCCGGAGTTCGCCCAGCGCATGGGTGTCCTGCTCGCGACGGGCCTGATCGTCGGCGAGAGCCTGTTCGGAGTGATCTTCGCCGGGATCGTGGCCGCCACCAACAAGGATGCTCCGCTCGCCGTGATGCAGCCCTACGGCGCCGTGAATGCGGTCAGCGTGATCCTCTTCGCCGCGGCCGTCCTGGGCCTTTATGTCTGGACGCGCAACCGTGCGGCATCGGCGCCCGACGTTCCAGAGGACCACATCTCCCTGCCGCGCGAAATCACGCCGCGCTAGCCCAGCACCTCGCGCCGGAGCTCGGCGGGCCCCCAAGACCTGGCGCGCGCCTCGGCTGCGCGGATCAGCTCGACGATCTTGCGGTTGACCGGTGCGTCCACGCCGAGCTTCTCGGCCAGCGCCACCAGCTCGCCGTTGATATAATCGACCTCGGTCCTTCGCCCCGCCGCGAGGTCGTCCGCCATGGATGAGCGCGCCTTCGCGTCGATCTTCCATTTCTTCATGAAGACGTTGCGGAAGAGCCAGTCGGGGGAGTTTATGACGAGCGGGAGCATCCGCGGGGCAACGCCGCCGACGGTCGCCGGCTTGATCCTCGCGCGGTCGAGCAGCTTCAGCCCCTCACGCATCGAACCGGCGAAGACGCGGCGGTAATCGCGCTCCAACAGCTCCTCGACCAGCGTTCGGCCGGACAGCGCATTGACCGCATTGTTGAGGTTGATGAGCAGCTTCCCCCAGGCGAGACCGAGCATGTCGTCCGACAGCTTGAGGGCGGCCGGACCCGCGCCGATCCGCTGGGCGAGCACACGCGTCTCCGCTCGGTCCTCGGCGTAAAGATCGCCCGCGACTCCTTTGTGGAATCGGCCCTTGCCGAGATAGGCGACATTGTACGGCACCACTCCGCGCACGATCCGAAAGCGGCCGCCGAGCTCCCGGCTGAGGACATCGACATTGCTGATTCCGTTCTGGAAGCTGATGAGCAGCGCTCCTTCGCGCGCATGCACCGCGATGTCGCGCGCCGCTTCGGCGGTCGCCCCGCGCTTGACGGTGAGGAGAATGATGTCCGCGTCGGCGAGCGGCTGCGGCACGCAGCTGAAATCGACCTCGCCAAGGCTCGCCTTCCAGCCTGCATAGTCGGTGAGCGTCAGACCGTGCTCGCGGATGTCGTGGGCAATGGTCGGTCGACCGATGAAGGTGACCGGCAGCCCGGCCGCCTGCCAGCAGCCGCCGATGAAGCAGCCGACCGAACCCGCGCCGAGGACCGCTATCCTATCCGCGGCCACGATAGGGAGCGACGCCCTGGTCCGGCAGCCAAAGGTCTTCCGGCGGCTGACCCGATTGCCAGAAGACATCGATCGGCATCCCGCCGCGAGGATACCAATAGCCGCCGATGCGGAGCCAGCGCGGCTTCATCTCGTCGGTGAGGCGCTGCCCGATGCCGACCGTCACGTCCTCGTGGAAGCCGCAATGGTTGCGGAAGGAGCCGAGGAACAGCTTCAGGCTCTTGCTCTCGACGATCGTGTCGCCGGGTGCGTAATCGATCACGAGATGGGCGAAATCGGGTTGCCCCGTCACCGGGCAAAGAGAGGTGAACTCGGGCGCGGTGAAGCGCACCAGGTAGAGCGCGCCAGGCTTGGGGTTCGGCACATAGTCGAGCACCGCCTCTTCCGGAGAAGCGGGAAGGGCGCTCGCCTTGCCGAGGTGCTGCGTGTCCATCGCGCGCGCTTCTTACGGTTCCGGAAGCGTCCAGTCGATTGGCTGCAGCCCCTTGGACTGCAGGAACGCGTTCGCCCTGGAGAAATGACGGCAGCCGAAGAAGCCGCTGTGCGCGGAAAGAGGCGAGGGGTGCGGCGCCTTCAGCACCAAATGTCGCGACGTATCCACGAAGGCAGCCTTCTTGTGCGCGTAGCTGCCCCACAGCATGAAGACGACCGGGTCCGCCCGCTCATTGACCTGCCGGATGATGGCGTCGGTGAACCGCTCCCAGCCGCGGTCGCGGTGAGAGGCCGCGCGGCCCATCTCGACGGTGAGCACGCTGTTGAGCAGCAGCACGCCCTGCTTCGCCCAATGCTCGAGGACGCCATGCCGCGCCGGCTTGATGCCGAGGTCGCTTTCCAGCTCCTTGAAGATGTTGACCAGGCTCGGCGGCGGCTGGACCCCGGGTTGCACCGAAAAGCACAGGCCATGCGCCTGCCCCGCGCCGTGGTACGGGTCCTGCCCGAGGATCACGACCCGCACCTCGTCGAGCGGCGTCAGGTCGAGCGCTCGGAACCATTCGGAACCCTTCGGAAAGATGTGCTTTCCCCGTTCGCGCTCCGCGACGAGGAAGCGTTTCAGGTCGGCCATGTAGCGCTCGGCGAACTCGCCGCTCAGCGGCTCGCGCCAGCTCGGGTGCAGCTTGATGTCTTGGGTCGCCATCGCGTTTGTTTGTAGCCTATTGGGGCGAAATGGAATCGCTCGTTTCGACGGAATGGCTGGCGCAGCATCTCGGCCAGCCGGACCTGGTCGTCGTGGATTCCAGCTGGCACATGCCGGCGAGCGGGCGCAGCGGCCGAGACGAATATGTGGCGAGCCACATTCCCGGCGCGCGCTTCCTCGATATCGACGAGCTCTCCGATCACGCCGACCCCGCGCCGCACATGCTTCCGAGCGCGGAAGAATTCGGCCCGGCCATGGAGCGGCTCGGCATCGGCCGCGATGATCGCATCGTGGTCTATGACAATTCACCGATCCGGACCGCCGCGCGCGGCTGGTTCATGGTGCGGCATTTTGGCGCGAGACAGGTCGCGCTGCTCGACGGCGGCTTCCAGAAATGGACGACGGAACGGCGTCCGACCGAGAGCGGCGAACCCGCTCCTCGCGCCGCCGACTTCCAAGCCGAGGAGCGCGGCGACGAGGTCGTCACCAAGCAGCAGATCCTCGCCGGCGAGGTGCGCACGGCGCTGCTGGACGCGCGGGGCAAGGCCCGGTTCGAGGGCAGCGAGCCCGACCCGCGCCCCGGAGTCGAGCCGGGCCATATTCCTGGCGCATGCAACCTGCCGTTCGGCGCGCTCTACAATGACGACGGCACCTTCCGCAGCCGCGACGAGATCCGCCGCTTGTTCGCAGAGGCCGACGTCGACCCGTACGAGCCGTTCACCGCGAGCTGCGGCTCCGGCGTGACGGCGATCTCGCTGATCTTCGCCGCGCATTTGCTCGGCAATGATTCTACCAAGCTGTACGACGGCAGCTGGGCTGAGTGGGGCTCGGACCCCGCGACTCCGAAGGCGTTGGGACCGGCCTAGTCGAGGATAATGCGGGCGACGTCCTGAAGCTCGCGCTGGATCTGCTCCACCAGCGCGGCGCTCGCTTCGGTATTCGGCTCGCCGTCTTCGTTCATCAGCGCCTGGATTCCGGCAGCCGTCGCGCCGACGAGCTGGCTCGAGCGCATGTCGAGCCGGCGCCGCCTGGTCTCGTCCGCGCAGTCCCATGCCGCCGCAATGGCTTCGTCGCCTTCAGGGTCGGGCGCGGGCCCGCCGCCATGGGGATCGACCAGTCGAAGCGCATGCCGGATGCAGGCGAGGCGCGAGCGCAGTTCCGTGTGCGCCTGCGGGGCAGGCTGCGGAGCGGACTCGGCGAGGCGGTGCTGCATTGCAACGGGCTAACCGGCGCAAGGCTAACAAAAGGTTAAATTCGGGCTTAAGCCCCGCTGGTCGCGTCGACGTCGCGGAGGATCCAGCCGCGCTGCGGAATCGTCTCGATGAACTCCGCGCCCCCGCTCGCATTCCTGAGCTTCTTGCGGAGCTTCGAAATGAACACGTCGATGATCTTCGGCTGCGGCTGGTCGTCGGCGCGGCGGTAGAGATGCTTCAGAAGCATCGCGCGAGTGACGACATTGTTGCGCGCAAAAGCGAGCAGCTCGAGCACTCGATATTCCATCTCGGTGATCCCGATCGGATGCCCGTCGATACGGATCAGCCGCTGCACCTGGTCGACCGAGAGGCGGCCGCCGCACAGGGTCGCGGGCATGTCCCCGCCGCTCGCCTTCAGCGATGCGAGAAGCTTGGACGCAGCTTCCTCGCTGTCCTCGGGCGAGACGCTCTTCGGGGCTCCGATCAGCGCCTGCTGGAGCTCGGCCAGCATGTGGTGCGCGTCCTCGACGAGCCGGGTCCCCTCCTCGAAGCGGCGGCGCGACCGGTCGAGCATCGATTCGATCTCGACCAATCGTGCGGAAAGCGTGTCTTCGGCCATCGTTGGTTTCTGCTCCCCCGCTCTTTGCTTATTGAGCGGTTGCGATCTCTGAATTGGCGGGCGGCGCGGCGATGATCGCCAGCGTCGTCGGGCCCTTGTCGACCACGCGCGTATTGGGGTCGCGGACGGTCGTTCGAATTCCCATTTCGGCCGAGGCGCGCCCCGCGGTGTCGAGCAGGGTGTTCTCGGACGCGCTGCGCGGCGCCGGGCCGCCGAAGATGGCGTCGATCGCCTGCTGCTGGACGTCGGTCGCCGTTCCCGCGGTGCCCGCGACGGGCGGAGCGAGGCTGAAGTCCGGCGGGATGATCAGCGGCGCATTGCGTGCGACCGCGAACTCGTCGGGCGCCCGGCTCTTGCTCCGGAGGACCGCGCAACCGGAGGTGGAGAGGGCCGCGACGACCAGGACTGCGCTAAGGGCTTTACGCATGTTCGATTGTCTCCTCAGGTCGCTCCTTACGGGTCAGGAACGCGCGCAGCAACAGGGCGGCGACGGCAATGCTAATAGCCGCGTCGCCGACATTGAATACCAAAAAAGGCCGGAACGTCCCGAAGTGCAGGTCGGCGAAGTCGACCACATAGCCGTGGCGGACCCGGTCGAGGATGTTGCCGAGCGCTCCGCCGAGCACCATCCCGAGCGCGACCTGGTCGATCCGGTTCCTCTCCCGCCCGATCCACACGGCGACTCCGATCGCAATGGCGCTGGTCAGCGCGACCAGCATCCAGCGGCCCATGTCAGTCGTCGCGTTGAGGAGACCAAGCGAGATCCCGTTGTTCTCGGTGTAGGTGAGATTGAAGAAGGGCAGCACATAGATCTGCCCCACCTCGCGCAGGTGCAGCGGGCCGGTGACGATCCACTTGGTGAGCTGGTCGAGCGCCAGGACGATCAGGGCGACGCCGAAGCCGAGGCCACGCGACTTCATCGCGAAACCCCGCGAAAAGTCCCAAAGGTCGCAAGCCTACGCCTACGTGCGCGCGACCGCGCGCGAGGGACGAACGGAGAAGCGATGGTCGATCGGTGCTGTGAATCGGTCATTCCGCCACGTTGCATAACGGCCGCCCTGTAGGACAGCTTTTCCTCACCCATTCAGCACGTCCTCGCAGCGCGCGCACAGCGCGCCGTCCTCCTTCACCTCGGGCAGGTAGCGCCAGCAGCGTCCGCATTTGTGATTGCCGGTCTTTGCCACCGTCACTGCCTCACCGAGCTTCACTGACGAGACGATGAACAGCTCTGCCAGCTCCTCGGGCGAACCGAGCAGCTCCGGCACGGTCACTTCGGCTTCGAGACTAGACCCGACGACCTTGTCGCGGCGGAGCGGCTCGATTGCCTCGGTGACCTGGGCGCGAAGCTCGCGCAACTTCGCCCACTTGGCGTCGTCGGCATCGACGCCCGGCGCTTCCGGCCATTCGAGCAGGTGCACCGACCCGGCGTCGGGGAAGCGCGTGTTCCACACCTCCTCGGTCGTGAACACCAGCACCGGCGCCAGCCAGCGCACCAGCGCGTGGAAGAGGATGTCGAGCACTGTCCGGTTGGCACGACGTTTCTCCGTCTGGACGCCGGTCTCGGCGTTGATCTCGCAATAGAGAACGTCCTTGCGGATATCGAAATAGAAGGCGCTGAGGTCGTCGTTGCAGAAGTCGGTGAGCGCCCGGACGTAATGATTGAAGTCATAGTCGGCGACCGCCTGCTTGAGCTTCGCGTCCAGCTCCGCCGTCAGGTGGAGCATGTATCGCTCCAGCTCGGGCATCGCCTCGACGCCGACCTTCTCGTCCTCGCGGAAATCGGCGAGCCCCCCGAGCAGGTAGCGGAAGGTGTTGCGGAGCTTCCGATACTGGTCCGCGACCCCTGCCAGGATTTCTTTCCCGATCCGATGGTCCTCGGTGAAGTCGACCGACAGCGCCCACAGCCGCAATATGTCGGCGCCATATTCCTTCATCAGGTCGAGCGGGCTGATCGTGTTGCCCAGGCTCTTGGACATCTTCATGCCCCTGGCGTCCATGGTGAAGCCGTGGGTCAGCAAAGTGTCGTACGGCGCCCGCCCGCGCGTGCCGCAGCTCTCGAGCAGCGAGGACTGGAACCAGCCGCGGTGCTGGTCCGAGCCTTCGACGTAGATGTCGGCGGGCCAGCGCTGTTCGGGCCAATGGCCGCTCTCGAGCACGAAGACATGCGTCGAGCCGCTGTCGAACCAGACGTCGAGGATGTCGGTGACCATCTCGTAATCGTCAGGGTTGCGGTTGCCGAGGAAGTGCGCGGCATTCTCGGCGTCCCAGGCGTCAACCCCTTGCTCGCGCACGGCCGCGACGATGCGCTCGTTCACCTCATGGTCGACCAGCAGCTCGCCCGATTTCCTGTCGACGAACAGCGCAATCGGGACACCCCAGGCGCGCTGGCGGCTCAGCACCCAGTCCGGCCGCTGCTCGACCATCGAGCCGATGCGATTGCGGCCCTTCTCGGGCACAAAGCGGGTGTTGGCGATGGCGTTCAGCGCGAGCTGGCGGAGCGACGCGCCCTCGCTCTCGTCGACCGGGTCGGCGCCGCCTTCATTGTCCCAGCGCTGCTCGGCCCGCGTCTCCGGCGAGAAGTGCGTCAGCGGCCGGTCGATGGCCACGAACCATTGCGGCGTGCAGCGGTAGATGACCTTGGCCTTCGACCGCCACGAATGCGGATAGCTGTGCAGGAAGTCCGCGCTGGCCGCGAGCAGTGCGCCCGCGTCACGCAGGTCGGAGCAGATCGGCCCCTCCGGCGCGTTGAACTTGTTGTTGATGACGCTGCCCTGCCCGCCGAGCCAGAGCCAGTCAGGGCGGTAGAAGCCGCCCGCATCGACCGCGAACACCGGGTCGATGCCGTTGGCCTTGCACAGCTCGAAATCGTCCTCGCCGTGGTCCGGCGCCATGTGCACCAGGCCCGTGCCCTGGTCGGTGGTGACGAAGTCGCCCGGCAGAAACGGCCGCGGCTTGGCGAAGAATCCGCCGAGCTTGTGCATCGGGTGGCGGGCGATGGTGCCGGCCAGCTCCGAGCCCTTCAGATGTTTCACGGGCTGAAGATGCGCGTGTCCGGTCCGTTCCTTGAAGGCGCCGATCA
>DASVXR010000133.1:0-3934 GCA_036392595.1 Sphingomicrobium sp. | reverse complement strand
CGCGGCGCGCCGCGGGAGCGATCGAGAATGCGGCCAGCACCATCGCTTCGAAGGACCCGGACGAGCTGATCGAGGACACGCGCAACTTCGTCCGTAACAGCCCCGGAGTCGCACTCGCCGGAGCCGCCGTCGTGGGCTTCGTCGTCGCGCGCCTGCTGAAGAGCGGGCTCGCCAGCGACGAAGACGAGGATGACGACGAGAGCTGATGCTCAAGCCCACTGAGAACGAGCCGCCGCCCGAACGGCCCATCGGCGACCTGGTCCAGGAGCTCGTCGAAGAGGGCAAAGCCTATGCCAAGGCCGAGATGGACCTTGCGAAGGCGATCGCCATCGCGAAGGCCCGTGCGCTCGCCATTCCATCGGCGCTGTTCGGCGCCGCTCTCATCTTCGCACTCGCGGCGGTCACTGCCTTGTCAGTCGGCGTCGTGCTGGCGCTGGCGAAGTTCATCGGCCCGCTTGGCGCAGGCGCGGCCGGGCTCCTGATCTTCGCCGCGATTGCCGGCGCGCTCGGCTGGATCGGGTACCAGCGGCTGAGGCGCGATCTTTGAAGGACAGCGCGGAAATCGCGGCGGCCAAGGCCGAGGTCGAGCGCCGTCGCGGACGGCTCATGGGCGCCGCTCACCAGCTCCAGGAGCGCCTCAGCCCCGGCAGGATAACCCGCGACGCCTGGCAAGGCGCGAAGGAGAAGGGCGCCGATCTCGCCGAGAATGCTGTCGACGCGGTCCGCGCCCGTCCGGTCGCCGCGACCGGAGCCGTCGCTGCGCTCGCCCTCTTCATCGCGCGCGAGCCGCTGATGGACCTCGCCGGCAAGCTGATGAACGGCGTGTCGAAGAAGCGCACCGCCCGCAAATCGAGATCGAAGAAGACCACGCAAAGCGACACGGAGAAAGTCGAATGACCGCACAGGATTATGGCGCAGACATCGAGCGCGGAACGGAAACCCGGAAGACCGCCCGCGAGCGCGCGATCGAGGCTTACGAGAGCGCCGGGCGGCGAGCCGGCAACAGCCTCAGCGAAGCTCCGCTCATCGCGCTCGCCGGAGGGATCGCCGCCGGAGCGCTGATCGCCGCGCTACTGCCCCGGACGAAGGCTGAGGCCAGGCTGATCCGCCCGACCGCCCGCCGGGTCAGGAACAGCGCTCGCGCCGCCTACGAGGCCGCGAGGGACACGGGCAGCGACCGCCTCAACGAGCTCGGCATCAACCGCGAGAAAGGCGAGCAAACGATCCGTTCGCTGCTCGAGGGCGTGACGGACGCCGCCAAGGCCTCGGGCAAGGCAGCTCTCGACGCTGCCCGGAGCAAAGGGTGACGCCGCAGGCTCAATCCTGCTAGCGGGGACGCCATGAGCAAGCTTCACCTGGTCTTCGGCGGGCGGGTTAAGGACCCGCAGGGGCTCGACTTCGACCTGAGCACGATCGACCTCGTCGGGATTTACGACAGCTATGCAGCCGCCGAGGACGCCTGGCGGGCGAGAGCGCAGCGCAGCGTGGACGATGCCGAGATGAAATATGTCGTCGTCCACCTCCACCGGCTGCTCGAGCCCGGCGGCGAAGGCGAGATTCCAGGAATCGCGCGGCCGAAGGCCAGCGCGACCTAGTCAGGCGTGGCGATAATGCCAGAGCAGCAGCGGCCGCTGCAGCAGGATTCCGGCCGCGAAGCCTCCGACATGCGCCGGCCAGGCGAGCAGATATCCCTGCCCGCCCGCGAGCCAGCCCATCATGATCTGCAGCACGACCCATGACACGAGCAGCCAGACGGCGTTGATCCAGCGGTTCACTCGCAGCGAGCGAGTGAACTGCTTCGGCCTTCCGAAGCTCAGCGAGAAGGCGCCGATCACCGCGCTGATCGCTCCGCTAGCGCCGACCATTGGAATGACCGAGTGCGGGTCGGCGGCCCACTGCCCCGCCGCGGCCGTATAGGCGCCGACCAGGTAGAGGACGATGAGCCCCGTCCGCCCGAGCACTCGCTCGACCGCCTGCCCGCACCAGATGAACACGAGCAGGTTGAAGCCGAGATGGATCAGCCCGGCATGGACGAGCGTGGCGCTGAGCGGGGTGAGGAACACCGGAAGAGCGGCCCAGGGCACTGGAGGGCCAAAAACCCGCGCAGGAATAAAGCCCAGCGCGAGCGCCGCCTGGTCCGACGAGAGCGTAGCCGCGGCGATCAGCCACGCCAGCGCTGTCAGCGCCGAAATGACGATGGTCGCGCTGCGCCAGGCCTGAGCCATGCTCAGACGAATTCTATTTTCTTGATCTCGTAATAGCGGTCGCCCGACGGCGTCGAGACCTCGACTTCCTCGCCGACCTGGCGGCCGATCAGCGCTCGGCCGAGCGGCGAATTGTAGCTGATTCGCCCGTGGCTCGCGTCGGCCTCGACCTGCCCGACGAGCTGGTACTTCACCTTCTTGTCGTCTTCGTCCTTGAGCGTGACCGTCGCTCCGAACACGACCTTGTTGCCCGACAGCGACTTGGGATCGATCACCATCGCCCGGCTGAGGCGATCCTCGAGGTCGGCGATGGTCGCCTCGATCTGCCCCTGGCGCTCCTTCGCGGCATGATATTCCGCATTCTCGGAGATATCGCCGTGCGCTCGCGCGGCCTCGATCGCCTCGACGATCGCCGGGCGCTCCTGGTTGCGCAGGCGGGTCAGCTCGTCGCGGAGCTTGCGGTGGCCCTCTTCCAGCATCGGGACCTTTTCGGCAGTCGCCATGTCAAAAACCCTTTTTCAAAACCCTGCCCCGGCGTGCCGAAGCCCGCTTGCGGAGGCAAATGTAGGTGGAGATGTCTGTCCCTTAGGCGGCGGAATAATAGGATTGGAGCGAGGCGACTTCAAGCGCGTGGCCCCTTACCGCTTCAATGGAGCGCGCCGCCGCCAGGCTCGCCGCCGCGGTCGTGAAATAGGGCACTTTCTTGTTGAGCGCGGTCGTGCGGATGGAATGGCTGTCCTTCAGCGACTGCCAGCCCTCGGTCGTGTTGAACACCAGGTCCACCTCGCCGTCGAGGAGGCGATCGACGATGTGCGGCCGCCCTTGGGCGACCTTGTTGACCCGCTCGACAGGAATGCCCTTCGAGGCGAGATGGTCGGCGGTTCCGCCGGTGGCGATGATGTTGAAGCCGAGCTCGACCAGCTTCTCCGCCGCCGGCACGATATTGTCCTTGTCCGCGTCCTTGACCGACACGAACGCGGTCCCGCCCTGCGGCAGGGCCATTCCGGCGCCGAGCAGCGCCTTGGCGAAAGCGATGTCGAAATCCCCATCGATTCCCATGACTTCGCCGGTGCTCTTCATTTCCGGTCCCAACACCGGATCGGTCCCCGGAAAGCGCGCGAAGGGGAAGACGGGTCCCTTGACGGCGATATAGGCGAGGTCCCTCGGGATCTCGCCGAAATTGTTCAGGCGCTCTCCGGCCATTACTCGAGCCGCCATCTTGGCGATCGGCCTGCCCGTGGCTTTAGCCACGAACGGCACGGTCCGGCTCGCCCGCGGATTGACCTCGATGAGATAGACCTGCTCGTCCTTCACGGCGAACTGCACGTTCATGAGGCCGCGGACCTTCAGCGCCAGCGCGAGTTCCTTGGTCTGCCGCTCGATCTCCTGGACGACATGGCGGCTGAGGCTGTGCGGCGGGATCGCGCAGGCGCTGTCGCCGGAGTGCACCCCCGCCTCCTCGATATGCTGGAGCACGCCTGACACCATGACGTCACTCCCGTCGGACAGCGCGTCGACGTCAACCTCGATGGCATCGCGAAGATAGCGGTCGATCAGCACCGGGCTGCGGCCCGAAACCTGCACCGCCGTCGCAATATAATGGTCGAGCTGCTGCGGCCCGTCGACGATTTCCATTCCGCGCCCGCCGAGCACGTAGGAGGGCCTCAGGAGCACCGGGTAGCCGATGCGTTCGGCGACGGTCAGCGCCTCGTCGCGGCTGCGCGCGATGC
>DASVXR010000132.1:0-4487 GCA_036392595.1 Sphingomicrobium sp. | reverse complement strand
ATGCGCGCCGCCATCGACTCCTGGCCGTCGTCCGGCGCGGCCGACTTCAGGAGGCAGATACTCTATCGCACCAGGCTGCTGGCTGCGCTGTCCACGGGCGTCTTCCTTCAGGAATTCGAATCGTCGATGGCGGGCGCCTCTTCCGCCGGCTCTCCCGGCTGAGCCTTCTTGTTCCTGAACCATCGCTCGAGAAAAGCATCGAGCGCGATGATGTTGAGAAGGCATCGCGACGTCTTGCCGCGTTCGGCGCCGCCGAGGGTCGGAAGGCTTTCGGCAAGCTCGCTCCGGATGCGCCCGCGCTCGCCGACGAGTCCGGCGGCGGGGTCGTCGGCTTTGACGGTCGCGAGCAACTCCAACGCCTTCTCCACCGTCGCCCGCGCTGTCGTGAGATCGACCTCTCCCGCCTGGTAGCGTCGCAGCAGCGCGCAGCGGAACGAACGGCAGATGTCGAAGCGCTCCTCGTAAATCGTGCAGCGCCCGCAGCTTTCATGATGGCACGGAAGAGCGAAATAGGTCCGATCCTCGTCGGCTGTGAGCGCCAGGCCATGATCCAGTAAAAGCGGCTCTTCGCCCGGCGTGACCTTGGCACGGAAATAGAGCGTTCCATTGCAGCAAAGGCCGCAGCCGACGCAGGGCGCAGTGTCACCGACGGGGCGGAGCGCCACCTTGGTCATCCCAGCGCCCGCACATGGTCGATGATCCTCGCGCAATCTCCGTCCATTCGCTCGAGGCCGCGCGGCCTGCTCAATTCGAACACCGGAGTGCTGCGCACGAGCGCCATGCTCGCGAGCCAGTGACTTTGTTCGCCTTTCGCGGCCGTTAGGTACGAGCCGCGATAAGTATTCGCGAAGACCGCGTCCGCCGCCTCGATCCCGTCCAGCTTGCGGAATCCGAATTCGTCCGAGCGCCGCAGGACATAGAGCGCAGCTATGGGAACCGGGCCAACAGCATCGACCGGGTGGTCGATCGGTACGTCGAACTTATTCCAGCTCTCGTCATTGGCGTAGGAGCGTTGGTAATCCTCGGTGCGCCGACCGCTGGCTTCCAATACGTCCTGCCAGAGCCTGAGCCGGCTCATCCCGGGAAGCGCCAGAGCCTTCCCTTCGCCGTCGAAGCGCACCACGCACACGTCGTCGGCGACGACGCGGTGTCCATGGTCGTGAAACCAGGCTGCCAAAGTCGATTTGCCCTCGCCCGATGGTCCCATGAAGGCGGCGGCCTTTCCGCCGATCTCGACGGCATTGGCGTGAAGAGGGAGCAAACCACGCTGGTGAAGCATTGCCCCGAAGACCGAGCCCAGCAGGTACAAGCGGACGTTGCGGTCAGGCACTCCGGGCGCGGCGTCGACGGTTATCGTCCTGCCCTGTTCCATACGATAACGAGCGACTTCCGGGACGACGAGGACCAGCCCTCCATGCTGGACCTGAAGTCCTGGCGTCTCATCTGACGGAGCAACGACGGGACCGGTCCTGATCGTCACGTCCGGTTCGCTGTCGGCGTTAGCGGGAAGCAGCTCCGGGAGGACAATCTCGCTTCGAACGCGCAGTCCGAAGACCTGGTAATCGTGTATCGTTTGGACGGCCCCGTCCCTCACGGGAATGCTCCGACCGGGGCGAAGGCGCGCGCTTCCTCCCCGCCGATGACCGGAACGCCGTCAAGACTTACCCACACGTGCGCCGCTAGCCGTCCGTCATCCTTTCCGATCCCGTAATGAAGCCGTGCATCGAGGCCACGGCGGCGAAGCATGCGCTGCGCGGCGATGCCTTTGTGGATGCACACGTTGCGCCAGGGCAGCCGCCGGGCGGCCGTTTCGATGGCTGCTACCACCTCCAGCGCATCGCCCCGCGAATCCCTCCGAAGGGGGACGGTTCCGGCCCGGATCGCGCGCTTGAACGGAAGCACCGCGAGAGCGGCGGAAGCGAGCGCCAGGGTGGCGGCCGCTTCCATGAGGAGGGCCCGCCTGCCAGGCTCCAGTCGCCAGAATTTCGCCGCCAAACGCATGACTTGCATCCGCCCCGATCATAACGCCCCCGAGGCATTTCGCCACCGCGAGCATTCCCTGTCGGAAACCGAGTGGCCGAGCGGGCGGTAACGATTAAACAGCGGCTGTGGCACCGTCGCTCGAATTCGCGCTGGCCCTTGAATGTTGCCGTTTCGCCTCCATGCGCGGCGACGCATGTCGGCCCACTCTCGGCGCGGACGTCGATTGGCCGCTGTTCCTCAGGCTGGTTCGCTTCCACCGGATCCAGGGCCTCGCCTGGCATGCGCTCGCCGAGATGCGCGCCGAAATTCCTGACGAGGTGGCCGGTGCACTCGCGGATGATGCCGCCGAGATCGCCGCCGCGAACCTGCGCAGCGCCATCGAGTGCCGCGGCATCCTCGCGGATTTCGACGAAAATGAAATGCCGGTGCTCTTCCTCAAGGGATTGACGATGGGCGCGCTTGCTTACGGCAATGCATCGATCAAGGTCGGGATCGACATCGACCTGCTGGTCGCGGAAGATCATTGCGCCCAAGCGGCGCGATTGCTCGAAGGCCGCGGTTATGAGCTGCTCTATCCAGGTTGGAGCGCCACGCCGGAGCGGCTGAGCAGCTGGCATCGACGCCATAAGGAGTCGGTCTGGCGAAGACCCGCGGAAAGGCTGCATCTCGACCTGCACACGCGCCTCTCCGACAATCGCGCGCTGCTCCCCTCTTTAGACGTCCGGTCCCCGTGCCAGAGCGTTGCGGTCGCCGCAGGGGTCGCTCTACCGACGCTCGCGACGGACGAGCTGTTCGCCTATCTGTGCGTCCACGGCGCCTCCAGCGCCTGGTTTCGCCTGAAATGGATCGCGGATTTCGCCGGCTTTCTTCATGGGCGCAGCGGCGAGGAGCTCGACCGCCTCTATCGCCGTTCACAGGACCTTGGGGCCGGGCGGGCTGCCGGGCAGGCCCTGCTGCTCGCGCACGCGCTCTTCCAGTCGCTGGAGCAGAATTTGGCCTTGCGTGAATCGCTCGAGCTTGACCGGGCGAACCGTTGGCTGTGCAACTCCGCTCTTCGCCAGCTCGCGATCGGGACCGAGCCGAGCGAGCCCACCGAACGCTTCCTCGGCACCGCCAAAATTCACCTGACCCAGTTCGCTCTTCTGCCCGGCCTAGGATTCAAGCTGTCCGAACTCGCGCGCCAGGCTCGTATCCGGGGATGACGCGGTGGGCGCCGATGCCGGCGCGCTGTATCTCCGCCGTACCAGCCAGCAGACGAAGACCAGGTACGATGTGTAGACGAGCGCCATCAGCGCTGAGGTGACCAGCACATATCGATCGATCGGCCATGCCAACGTCTTGGCTGCGGCATAAGCGACAAGAATGGAGGCGAGCAGGCCGAGATGCTGCAAGAGCAGGATATTGGCCCGGCCGATGACCAGAGGCGCGGTCTGGATCGTCGACGAGACGAAGCGAACCACCAGCATTGGCAGCAGCAGCACCAGCATGTCCGCCGCGGGAACCCAGCGCTCGCCCAGCGCGAAGGCGAAAATCGGTCGGGCAAGGAGCGCCAGGGGGCCAAAAACGAATATCGATAACCCCGCGCTGACGAGCACGTTGAAACGAAGCTCGTTCCAGAAGCTCCCCGTCTTCCTGTACGCGGCGGAAGCCTTCTGGAAGAAGACCTCTGAAAGCGACCCCGACATCAGCGTCAGCGGCAGAACCGCGATTCTGAACGCAAGCGAATAGAAGCCTACCTCCGCCCTGCTGTAGAGATCGAGGATCAGCACGCTCATGATATTGAGCACGAACGCCGCGACCAGCGTGCTCGGAACGTCCGTCAGCACCTGCCGCCGGTACCTTGCGGCGATCGCCCGGCGGTGGCTGCGCGGCGAGGGCCGCCAGCGCACGTGCCGCACGCTCCACCAAAGGAAGGCCGCTTGGGCCGCTGCACCGACGCAGAATCCGAGAATCAGGCCCAGCGCCTGCGGAAGAAAGAGCCAGGCGCCCGCCTGCACGGCCGCCGTGACCAGCGACCGCGTCAGCATGCTTCGCGAATAAAGGGCAAAGCGCTCCTGCCTGACGATCAGCGCGAGGGCGGCGAGCGTATAGCCGGTGAGGAACACTCCAAGCCCCACGAGCAGCGCGAGGTCGAGTCCCATTTGATGGGTGATGAGCCCATATGCGGCGGCAGCGACGGTCCCCAACACCGACACCGCGACATTCATCCGCATCGCCTGCCGGAACACCGCCGGCAGCTGCCAGTCCTTCGATGACTGTACCGGCAGGTCGAAACGGGCGCATGCCACGGGCCCCAGGATGCCGACGGCAGTGAGGAAAAGCGCAAAACCGCCGAAATCGCTGGGCGAGTAGAGCCGCGTCAAGATCGGATAGCTCGCGAGATTGACGAACTGGGCCGCGGCATTGCCCAAGAGCAGCACGACCACGTGCCTCACATAGACTCGAACGTTCATGCGGCTGCGACGCTCGCTCGCGTCTGCTTCCAGAGCTCCCTCAGCTCCTCA
>DASVXR010000131.1:0-1693 GCA_036392595.1 Sphingomicrobium sp. | reverse complement strand
CGGTCATCTTCTCCTCGCGCATCATCCCCGGCAACGAGATCGCCATCGGGCGGATCATGAACCAGCTTTCCGACCTCGGCGTGCAGACCGTCACGGAAAAGCAGGCCCATGTGCACGTGTCGGGGCATCCCGGCCGGCCCGAGCTAATCCAGATGTACGACTGGGTGCGGCCGGAGATCGTCGTTCCGGTTCACGGCGAGCCTCGACACCTCGCCGAACATGCGCGCCTGGCACTGTCCCACGGCGTCCGCCACGCCGTGGTCCAGAAGAACGGCGACGTGATTTGCCTCGCTCCCGGGGAGCCCAGGAAGATCGACGAAGTACGGGTCGGGCGACTTGTGCTCGACGGCGACGTGATCCTGCCGGCCGACGGTTCGACCGTGAACGAGCGGCGCCGCATCGGCTATGGCGGTCTCATTACCGTGGCGGTGCCGGTCGGCGACAAGGGCGAGCTAGCGGGGACTCCGCTCATCCGGCCGTTCGGAGTTCCGGTCGAAGAGGATCGTGACGACTTCATCGCCGACGCGACCGACGCCGCGACGCGGTCCTACAGGGCCAGCGGCAACGAGGACCAGGTCCGCGAAGCCGTGCGGCTCGCCGTCAGGCGCTGCGCGACGCTGTGGACGGGCAAGAAGCCGGTCGTCGAGGTGATGCTGCTCCAGGTCGCGCAATAGCCCTCATGGCCTTCTCGTCGATTATCGCGATCTATGTCCTCTTCTTCGCCGCGAGCGCGTTCATCCTGCTGCCGTTCGGGGTGAAGACGACCGAGGAAGCCGGCGGCGAGTTGGTACCGGGGCAGGCGCCGAGCGCGCCTCACCAGTTCAACCTCCGGCGGCACTTGCTGAAGGCCGCGATCCTCGGCGCAGTGCTGTTCGGCATCTATTATGCGAACTGGACGTACGGCTGGATCACGCCGGACGACCTCGACTTCTACCATCCTCGCTAGGGACGCCTACCGGCGCTTGTCGAACGCCTGGCTGAGCGCGGCGTAAAGCTTGCCCATGTCCGACGACATCAGCGTCACCGCGATCATTCCGCCGTCGCGCTCGGCCATGACGCGCCGGAGCATCGCTTCGAAATCGTGGACGTACCGGTTGGCCGACCGCTGGAATTCGAGGTCGGTTTCGTAGTGGGCGGCAAGCGCCTTCACCTCGCTTCCGTCGAGCAGCCTCACCGCGCGCCGGGTGAACACGCTGCGGTTGCCCTTGAGGTAGGATTCCCAGGACTTGTCGTCGATCTCGTCCGACAGGATCTTGCCGACGTCGATCGCGGCCGAATGCATGGAATCGATGAGCAGCGACACTCGGCGGGCGAAGGCCTCGCTGTCCTTCTCGCGCTGCGCCTCATCGATCTTGTCGATATGCTGTTCGAGCGCATTGGCGGTCTGGCCGATGCTCAGCATTTGTTGGGTCAGGCGATCCGACGCGGTGCGGGCCGATTCGACAGCCCGCGCGGCCATCACTTCCACTTCGCTCAGCTGCGCCTCGACATTCTCGCGGACGACGCGTTCGACCGCCTTGCGCGTCTCGTCGGATAGCTTGCCGGCGCTTTCGGGAATCACCGCCTCGATCGCTTCGCGGGCCCGCTCCGCGGCGTGGCTAGCGGCTTCCCTTACCTGGACCAGCGCGGTGACCAGCGCAGGCCCGGTCTCGGCGCTGAGGTTGGCGGCTTCGCGCTCGACCTGCGCGAGCAT
>DASVXR010000130.1:0-2813 GCA_036392595.1 Sphingomicrobium sp. | reverse complement strand
CGTGCTCGGACCGCCGCGACACCCGAGCCAGCTCTATGAAGCGTTCCTCGAGGGCATCGTCCTGTTCGCGATCCTCTGGTGGATGTTCTGGAAGAGCAAGGCGCGATACGAGCCGGGCAAGCTCGTCGGCGCGTTCCTATTCTTCTATGGATGCTTCCGCTTCGGCATCGAGTTCATCCGCGAGCCGGACCAGCAGCTGATCGCCTTCGCCCAGGCGACGCACCTGCACATGGGGCAGTGGCTGTCGCTGCCGATGATCCTCGGCGGCCTCTACCTGATGCTGACGGCCAAGCGCCGGCGGGTGCGAGTCGAAGCAACGGCCGGAACCGCCAGCGTCGCGTGACTCCGCTCGAGAGGGCCCTTCGCGAGCGAATACAAGCCGAGGGCCCCATCAGCGTCGAGACCTTCATGGAGGCGTGCAACGCTTATTATTACGCGACTCGCGATCCGCTGGGCGCGAGGGGCGACTTCACGACCGCGCCGGAAATCAGCCAGATGTTCGGCGAGTTGGTCGGAGCCGCGCTCGCCGATTGCTGGAAGCGCGCGGGAGCGCCGGCGGACGCCATTTATGCCGAGCTTGGACCCGGTCGCGCAACGCTCGCCGCGGACGCGCTGAGGGTGCTGAAAGCGGCCGGCTTCAACGGCGAGGTGCATCTCGTCGAGACCAGCCCCGTGCTGCGCGAGATGCAGTCGCAAGCGCTTCCGGAAGCGCATTGGCATGACAATATCGGCGAGCTTCCGGCAAAGCCGCTGCTGCTCGTCGCCAACGAATTCCTCGATGCGCTGCCGGTTCGGCAGTTCGTCGGCGGCGTCGAGCGGCGAGTCTTAGTTGCCGCCGGCGGGCTGGCATTCGACCGCGACGGCGAGATCGTCGAAAGCTCTCCAGCGCGCGAGGAGGCGATCACCGCCATCGCGACTTGCCTCGAGACCAACGGCGGCGTCGCCGTGTTCATCGACTATGGCCACGAGCGCAGCGCTCCGGGCGACACGCTTCAGGCGGTGCGCGGCCATGGCTACGCGCCGGTGCTCGCTTCGCCGGGCGAGCAGGACCTCACCGCCCATGTGGACTTCGAAGCCGTCGCGAATGCCGCGCGCTCCACCGGCGCAAAGGTGACGAGCCTCGTCACGCAGGGCGAATGGCTCAACCGCCTCGGCATCGGCGCTCGAGCGGCGTCGCTCGCCAGTTCCAATCCCCAGCGGGCCCACGAGCTTGCAGCTTCCGTCCAGCGCCTTACGGGCAGGGAAGAAATGGGGGAATTGTTCAAGGTCATCGCGATTCACTCGCCTGACTGGCCACAGCCGGCGGGCTTCGAATGACGATCCGCTACCGCGACGCGACCGCCGCGGACGCCGCCACGCTCGACCGGATCTTCGACAAAAGCTTCTGCGATACCTTCGCCCATCTCTATCGTCCGGAAGACCTGGACGCCTTCCTGTCATCCTTCGGGATCGGTGACTGGGAGGCGCAGCTGAACGATCCGGCTTACGCTTTTCACATTGCCGAGGCCGAGGGCGAGCCCGTCGGCTACGTGAAGCTCGGACCGATGAAGCTTCCGGTCGAAACCGGCCGCCCGGCCATCCTTCTCGACCAGCTCTACATCCTCAAGGAGCATCACGGCGTCGGCATCGCCCACCGCCTGATGGACTGGGCGCTGGCCGAGGCGCGGTCCAGGGGAGCCGAGGAGATGTATCTCACCGTCTTCATCGACAATCACCGCGCGCGCCGCTTTTATGACCGCTATGGTTTCGTGCCGGTCGGCCGCTACGATTTCATGGTCGGCAGCCATGCGGACGAGGACGTCATCATGATGAAGGCGCTGTGAGCCCGAAGGACCAAAGCGGCGTCGAGGTCGTCCGCGCGGTTTCGCTCGGCGACATGCCGCATGGCTTCCTCGGGCGCCGCGGAGGTGTCTCGGTGGGCGAGTTCGCCGGCCTCAACGTCGGCTACGGCAGCAGCGACGACCGCGAGGCGATCGACGGCAATCGCCGGCTCGCCATTGCCGCGATCCTGCCGGAGGCGCAGCTCGCGACCGTTCACCAGGTTCATTCCGCCGAAGCAGTGCACGTCGACCATCCCTGGCCGCAGGACCAACGGCCGCGCGCCGACGCGATGGTGACCGACACGCCGAACCTGCTCCTCGGCATCCTCACCGCAGACTGCGCGCCGGTCCTCTTTGCCGACCATGAAGGAGTGGTGGTCGGCGCGGCCCATGCCGGCTGGCGCGGCGCTCTCGCCGGAGTAACCGACGCGACCATCGCCGCGATGGAGAAGCTCGGGTCCCGGCGCGAGAATATCCACGCGGCCGTTGGGCCCTGCATCGGCCAGCCGTCCTACGAGGTGGACGAGACGTTCCGCCGCCGCTTCATGGAGGACGATCCCGCTAACGAGCGCTTCTTCGTCCCCGGCCCCTCGGGCAAGCCGCACTTCGACCTCGAAGCCTATGTCGTCCACCGCCTAATCCTCGCCGGGATCGGGGAGATCGAGGCGCTGAACCTCGATACCTATGGCGATGCCGACCGCTTCTACAGCTATCGCCGGGCCACCCTTCGCGGCGAGAAGGACTATGGGCGGCAGCTAAGCGCCATCGGCATTCCCGGCTGAGCTCCACAAGCGCAGCTTATCAGCGCCGCCGGCGCAGTTGATTGGCGCTGCCCTTGTGTTGGCGCTAATGCCGCGCTCAAACGAGGAGACCTGAATTGCCCACCGAAGACGAGATGAGCGGCTCGCACCACCGTCCGCCGCGGCCGTCCCCCACGCAGATCGGCAACCACAAGCTCAAGGCGCAGACGCTAATGCTCGGCTACGGCTTCGA
>DASVXR010000129.1:0-3282 GCA_036392595.1 Sphingomicrobium sp. | reverse complement strand
GCTACGACCATGTCGGGATCGGTGGCGATCTCGATGGCATTGACGTCTCGCCGGCCGGCCTCGGCACGGTGGCGGGCTATCCGCTCGTCTTTGCGGAGCTGATCCGTCGCGGCTGGTCGGACGAGAATTTGGCGAAGCTCGCCGGCGGGAATGTGCTCCGGGTGATGCGCCAGGCGGAAGCAGTCGCGGCCTCGATGAAGAATGAGCCGCCGTCGATGGCCACGCTCGCGCCGCGTCCCGCCGATCCGTGGAAATGAGCCAGCCGCCACTGCGCGCCGCAATTATTCCCGTTACTCCGCTGCAGCAGAATTGCACGCTGCTGTGGTGCACGGCGACGATGCGCGCGGCGTTCGTCGATCCGGGCGGCGACCTCCCGCGGCTCAAGGCGGCGGCAGGCCAGGCCGGCGTCACCATCGAGAAGATCCTGCTGACGCACGGCCATATCGACCATTGCGGTTCCGCGGGAATTTTCGCCGAGGAGTTGGCCGTTCCCATCGAAGGACCGCACGAGGACGACCGCTTCTGGATCGAGCGGCTCGGCACCGATGGCCCCAAATACGGTATCGCCGGGCGCGCGTTCGAGCCTTCGCGCTGGCTGAAGGACGGCGACCAGGTGACGGTCGGCAATCTCACCTTAAACGTCCGCCACTGCCCCGGCCACACGCCCGGCCATGTGGTCTTCCATCATCCCGAGTCGAAGCTGGCGCTGGTCGGCGATGTGCTGTTCCAGGGCTCGGTCGGCCGCTGGGACTTCGAGCGCGGGAACCAGGAGCAGCTGATCCATTCCATCACGACGAGGCTCTGGCCGATGGGCGACGATACGGCCTTCGTTCCGGGCCACGGCCCGATGTCGACCCTCGGGCACGAGCGCCGGACCAACCCCTTCGTCAGCGACGCGGCGCTCGCGGCCTAGGCGGCTCGCCCTTGCAACCGCGGCTCCAATCGCTATAGGGGCGGCGGTTCGCGACGATCCGGCCGCCGCCTGCGGGCTATCCCCCAAGGGACCCTGCTGAGAATTGGCGCAGATCGTCGCAATTTTTATTGATTTCAAAGGTGCCGCAATGGCTGTCCCGAAGAGAAAAACCTCGCCGTCCAAACGGAACATGCGCCGCAGCCATCATGCGCTGAAGGCCAAGAGCTTCCAGGAATGCCCGAACTGCGGCGAGCTGAAGCTGCCGCACAACATGTGCTCCGCCTGCGGCTATTATAACGGCCGCGAGATCGCTCCGCCTCGCGAGGCCTGAGTAAGCCGGCCCGCATGACCGGGGGCCCGCGCATCGCGATCGACGCCATGGGAGGCGACAGCGGTCCCGCCGCTATGATCGCCGGCGCCGATCGCGCGCGCCGCCGCGACCAGAGCCTCGAGTTCGTCATCTATGGCGACGAGCGCCAGGTGGAGGCCGAGCTCGGCCGCTATCCGCAGCTGAGGCCCCGTGTCACGATCGTCCATTCGCCCGAGGCGATCTCCGCGACCGAAAAGCCGAGCCAGGCGATCCGCCGCGCCAAGACCACGTCGATGGGCATGGCGGTCAATGCGGTGAAGGAGCAGAAGGCCGACGCTGCGGTCTCCGGCGGCAACACGGGCGCCTTGATGGCGATGTCGAAGCTTGCGCTGCGGACCATGCCGGGCATCGACCGGCCCGCCCTCGCCGCGCTTCTTCCGACGCTGGGCGAGAACGACTGCGTCATGCTCGACCTCGGCGCGAACACCGAGTGCGATGCCCAGAACCTGGTCCAGTTCGCGGTGATGGGCGCGGCCTATGCGCGCTGCGTGCTGGGCATTTCCAAGCCGCGAGTGAAGCTGCTCAACATCGGGACCGAGGAGCTCAAGGGCACGGACGAGCTCAAGGAAGCCGCTGCACTGCTGCGCGAGGCGGATTATTTGCCCTTCAAGTTCGACGGCTTCACCGAGGGCGACCAGCTCTCGCGCGGCCAGGCCGACGTGGTCGTGACGGACGGCTTCTCCGGCAATATCGCGCTGAAGACCGCCGAGGGCACGGCCCGCTTCGTCACCGACCTTCTTCGCCGCGCCTTCAAGAGCTCGCTGAGGTCGAAGGCTGGCTTCGCTTTGTCGCGCCCCGCGCTCAACCTGCTCAAGGTGCATCTCGACCCGAACAATCACAACGGCGCGGTCTTCCTCGGCCTGAACGGGCTCGTGGTGAAGAGCCACGGGGCGGCGAACCCGAAAGGCGTCGCCAACGCGATTAACGTCTGTGCCAGCATGGTCCGCAACGACATCACTCGGAAGATCGGCGACGACCTCGACAACTTCCGCGCTCACGCCTTCGCCAATGAGGCGGCGCAATGACCAGGCGTTCCGTCGTCCTCGGTGCGGGCTCCGCGCTTCCCAAGCGCCGGATCGGCAATGACGAGCTGGCCAAGACCGTCGACACGTCCGACGCATGGATCGTCGAGCGCACGGGGATCCGCAGCCGCTATGTCGCCGGCGACGGCGAGACGACGGCGAGCCTGGCGACCAACGCCGCGCGCCGCGCGCTCGACCATGCGGGGGTCAGCGCGAGCGAGATCGGCCTCATTGTCCTTGCAACGGCGACCCCCGACCAGACCTTCCCCTCCTCGGCGACGAAGGTTCAGGCGGCGCTCGGGATCAACGACTGCATCGCCTTCGACGTCCACGCCGTCTGCACCGGCTTCCTTTACGCGGTGTCGGTCGCCGATTCGATGCTGCGGTCGGGCAGCGCGGACAAGGCGCTGGTGATCGGGGCCGAGACGTTCAGCCGGATTCTCGACTGGGAGGACCGGGCTACCTGCGTGCTGTTTGGGGACGGAGCCGGAGCGCTGGTGCTGGGCGCCGAGGAGACGGAAAGGGGGATTCTCGCGACCAAGCTCCACGCGGACGGGCGGCACAACGACCTGCTGTTCGTGGATGGTGGCCCATCGACGACGGGGACCGTCGGCAAGCTGCGCATGAAAGGCCGCGAGGTCTTCCGCCATGCGGTCGTCAACCTCGCCGACGTCATGAACGAGGTGCTCGAAGCCGCGGGGCTGACCGCGGCCGACGTCGACTGGGTCGTTCCGCATCAGGCGAATGCGCGAATCCTCGATGCGACGGCGCGGAAATTGGGGCTTCCGCCCGACAAGGTGGTGGTTACCGTCGACGAACATGCGAACACGTCGGCGGCATCGGTTCCGCTGGCTTTCGATACTGCGGTAAGAGACGGTCGAATCAAGCGCGGCGACGTCGTCGTGCTGGAAGCAATGGGCGGTGGCTTTACATGGGGCGCGGCAGCGCTCAGGTATTGAAAAAGTTAGGCATTTCAA
>DASVXR010000128.1:0-6388 GCA_036392595.1 Sphingomicrobium sp. | reverse complement strand
TCCGGAAGATGCGGTGCTCGATGACGGGGCGCTGGCGTTCGGACCGCATCACCAGGAGGCGCCGTGCCACCATTTCCCTGAGTGCGGGGGGTGCCAGCTGCAACACGCTGACGACGAGGCCTATCGGGGCTATCTGATTTCGAGGGTCGAGACGGCGCTGGCGCAGCACGGGCTTTCGACCAATATCCACGAGCCGCACCTGTCGCCGCCGAGGACGCGGCGAAGAGCGACGCTTCGGGCTCTCAGGGTAGGGCAGGGCGCGGTCCTCGGCTTCAACGCCGAGAAGTCCCATCGAATTGTGGACATGCGCGAATGCCACATCCTGAGGCCCGAGCTGTTCGCGCTGGTCGAGCCGTTGCGCCGTCTTCTGCGTGGGCTGCTGCCGCCGAAGCGCACCGCGGAGGTCCAGCTGACTCTCGTCAACCCAGGCGCGGATGTCCTGCTGAAGGGCGTCGAGGCAAAAGGACTGGACGCGACGGAGGCGCTGACCGCGTTCGGCGCGGAGCAACGTGTCGCGCGGTTGAGCATCGATCAGGGACTTGGACCCGAGACGACCTTCGAGCCGGAACCGGTCACGGTCACCCTGGCCGGAACGGCTGTCGGCTTTCCGGTCGGCGGCTTCCTTCAGGCGACGGAAGACGGCGAAGCGGCTCTCGTCGAAGCGGTCAGGAAGGTTACGACAGGCCGGATCGCCGACCTCTTCGCCGGGCTCGGCACCTTCGCGCTGGCCACGGGCGCTACCTACGCCGCCGAAGCATCGCGGGACGCCGCTGCGGCGCTCAAGCGGGCTGCTCCCGCCATGACGGTCGAGCACCGCGACCTCTACCGTCGGCCGCTGGACTCGGGCGAGCTCGCGCGCTTCGACTCAGTGATCCTGGACCCGCCCCGCGCCGGAGCGGCCGAGCAGGTCGCCCAGCTTTCCGCCTCGTCAGTCGCTCGGATTGCCTATGTCAGCTGCAACCCGGCCACGTTCGCGCGCGACGCCAAAGCCCTGGTCGACGGGGGGTACAAGCTCGGATGGGTGCGGCCGGTCGGCCAGTTCCGCTGGTCGACGCACGTCGAGCTCGCCGCCTGCTTCACCCGTGGTGGATGAGGAAGATCGCAGCGTGGATGGTGAGGCTGATCAGGCATAGTGAGCTCAGCGCGAACACCGCGAAGCGGACGGTGACGATGTTCACCGTAGCCTGGATGAGGCTGTGCACGATTCTCAACGCCACATAGGCCCAGGCGAGATAGACGTTGATCGGGTGGTCGAATCCCATGAGCACCAGCGCGAAGACGATCGCGTAGAAGATCGTCGGCTGCTCCATCAGGTGCGTGTAGTTGTGCGCCTTCCAGTTCGCCTCGTCGGGGATGACTCCGTCGAGTCCGCGAGTGCCGCGCTTGCCCTTCGGGCTGATACCGGCGCGCTTCATCGCCGAGACGCGCGCCGCGTACATCCAGATCAGCATGACGAGCGACCAGGCGACGAGCGCCACGACGGGTGCGAGCAGCGGACTGATGTGCATGAAAGACCCTCCCCCGCAGAGTTGAAGGGGAGGGTGCTTCAGTTCGTTGCGGTTGGCAATCGGCTCAGTCGAACAGCTTGGAGAAGCGGCGCTTTTCGCGGTTACGCCACGCGCCGCGGTGCCAGGCGTCGGACGCCAGGAGGGGAAGCACCGACGTCGCCTCGGCGAACACCATCTGCTCCATCGCGGTCGAGACCTTGCCCCAGCTCGCCGCCTCCTGGAGCGTCGAGGACGAGCAGGCGCCGTCGCGGACGTCGGCGACGGTGATCTGCACGGCATATTTGTGCACCTCGACGTCGTCGTGGCCGAGGATCTCGGCGCAGACGACCGTGTCCTGAGTGAAGTTCTTTGGAACCCCGCCGCCGATCATCAGCAGGCCGGTCGTGCCCGCCTTGATTTTGATGTCGGTGAGCTCTCGGAAGTCTGCGATGCTGTCCATCGTCATGTAATGGCCGCCGCGCTTCATCGCGTCGACCTGGTGCTTGACGAGGCCGAAGCCCGCCGAGCTGTCGGTGAAGGCTGGGCAGAAGATCGGCACGTCATGCTCGTAGGCGAGCTGGACGAGGCTACCGGACTTCTTCGCGTTCCCTTCGCTCAGCCACTTGCCCATCTCGCGGATGAAGGCCCGGCTGGAGTAGGGACGCGGCTCGAGGCTGTCCGCGATCTGGCCGATCGTATGGTCGCAGTCCTGCAGCGCTTCTTCGTCGATATAGGTGTCGTAGATGCGGTCGATATAGAGCGAGCGCAGCGTATCATCGTCAGGAATTTCATTGGCTTGGTAGTGCTTGTGGCCAAGCGCCTCGAAGAAATCCATGTCCACGATGGTCGCGCCCGTCGCGACGATGGCGTCCACCATGTTGGAGCGGACGAGCTCGGCATAGAGGTCCATTCAGCCGCCGGCCGAGGTCGAACCCGCGACCACCAGGATGATCGAGCAGGCGGGGTCCTCGAGCATCGTGTTGTAGATCTTCGTCGCGTTGGCGAGGTCGCGACTGGTGAAGCTCATCTTGCCCATGGACTCGATGATCGGGCGGGCGTCGAACTTGGTGATGTCGATATGCTCGATCGGCGTCGAGAGCAGCTCCGCCTTGCGCGTGTCGTTGATGCGGTCGGCGTCCTGAACCTTGTTCAGCGTGTCGGTCGTCATTTCATGCTCCAGTGGTTGCCGCGCCTATAGGCTCGGCAGCGAAAAAGGGCATGTCATTTGCGTTGCGGGGGACAGCCTCACCCCTAAAAGCCGCTTCTTGAGCGGAGTGGCTTAAAGCTTCACGACGTTCGAGCGCGAGACTTTACCGGGGGCGACGTACAGGCTCGCCATCGGCTCGTCGTCCACGATCTCGGAAGCGACAGCTCCGAAGCCGTTGAAGCCGGTGCGCATCGCGCAACCGTAGGCTCCGAGCATGCCGATCTCGATATAGTCGCCGGGACTCACGTCGCCCGGAAGCTCGAACGGGCCCGCCATTCGGTCGAGGTCGTCGCAGGTCGGACCGTAGAAGCTGAAGTTCGCCGGACGCACCCGCGACGCTTTCTCGCGCAGAAGCCGCACCGGATAGCGCCAGCCGATGTGCGCGGCGTCGAACAGGGCGCCGTACGCGCCGTCGTTGATGTAGAGCTCGTCACCGCGGCGCTTCTCGACGCGGACCAGGACGCTCGCATATTCGGCCGAGAGCGCTCGGCCCGGCTCGCACCAGAGCTCGGCCGAATAGCTGATCGGAAGCGCCTCGAAGCCCGCGTGGATGACCGCGAAATAGGTTTCGAGGGCTGGCGGCTCCATCCCTGGGTAGACCGAGGGAAAACCTCCGCCGACATCGACGATATCAACCGTAACCGCAGCCTCGACGATCGCGGCACGCACTCGAGTGAGCGCCTCTGCATAGGCAGCCGGGCTCATCGCCTGGCTTCCGACATGGAAGCAGATTCCCAGCGCATCCGCGGCCTGGCGCGCGGCGATCAGCAGCTGCTTCATCTCGTGAGGCTCGGCGCCGAACTTCGCGCCGAGGCTGAGCTTGGCGTGGCCGTTGTCGACGCTGATGCGCACGAGCAGGTTGAGGTCGGTCGCCGGAACGCCGTCCGCCGACGTCGCGCGGACGATCTTCTCGAGCTCGTCCATCGTATCGAGCGAGAAGGTCTTCACGCCATAGGTGAAATAGGCCTCGGCAATGGCCTCCTCGGCCTTCACCGGGTGCATGAAGCACTGCACGGCCTGGGGAAGCGTCTCCGCGACCAGGCGGACCTCCCCGATGGACGCGACGTCGTAATGGGTTATTCCGGCATCCCACAGGATATTGAGCAGCTCGGGCGACGGGTTCGCCTTCACCGCATAGAGCGAGCGCCCGGGGAATTTCTCGACGAAGAAACGGGCAGCGCGACGCGCGGCATGCGGACGCAGCAGGGTGACCGGCTCAACCGGCCGCTTCATGGCGATTGCGGCAGCCCCCCGGCTACCGGTCGGGGCGGACGCTAGCCCCAGCGCGCGATGATGCTTGTGCAACTCAAGGGACCTCCAACTGGTAAGTTCAACACAAGGAGCTGCCTTGCGGTTGGAAGTCCCATGGGGCAGCGGAGGCGCGATATATGTGCAGCTTTCACAGCTGTAAAGATTCTTGAGGGTCGAACTTAAGATTTGACTACCTTATGTCGCTCATCTGCAACGGCTAATCGAAAAGGTGAAATATCAACCACTTAGTGAAAAGCGCTGAGCTTTCGCTCGATGACATCGTGGAAGCGGCCGAACGCATCCACGGCCTGGTCGAGCGCACGCCCATGATCGAGAGCAAGATCGACGGACGTCGCGTGTGGCTGAAGTGCGAGTGTCTTCAGACCGGAGGCGCGTTCAAATTGAGGGGCGCGACCAACCGTCTGCTGCAACTTTCGCCGGCCGAGCGGGAGCGGGGAGTTGTCGCTTTCTCCTCGGGCAACCACGCGCGCGGCGTCGCGATTGCGGCCAGGCGGCTCGGAATTCGAGCCGTCATCGTGATGCCGTCGGATGCTCCCAAGGTGAAGGTCGACGGGACTCGCGCGGAGGGCGCGGAGATCGTCTTCTACGACCGCTTGTCCGAGAGCCGTGAGGAGATCGCGGCCCGAATCGCCGGAGAGAGCGGAGCGACGGTCGTCCCGAGCTTCGACGATCCTGCCATCGTTGCGGGCCAGGGCACGGCCGGCCTCGAAATCGTCGAGCAGCTCGGACGTTCCCCCGCGCGGATCGTCATCCCGTGCGGTGGAGGGGGGCTCGCGTCGGGAATCGCCCTTGCCGTGCCCGAGGCGAAAATCGTGATCGTCGAGCCTGAAGGTTGGGACGACATGGGACGCTCGCTCGAGCTTGGCACGATCGTCCCGGTTGAGCCGAACCCGCCGGCGACCTTCTGCGATGCGATACAGACGCTGCGCGTCTCGCCGCTCACCTTCGGTATCCTCCAAAGGCGCAACGCTAAGGCGCTTGCCGTCAGCGACGCGGAAGTCGAGGATGCGATCCGCTTCGCCTGGCAAAAGCATCGGTTGGTGGTCGAACCGGGTGCGTCCGTTGGACTTGCGGCCGTTCTCGCCGGCAAGGTCGAGGCCACCGAGGGCACGGTCGTCGTGCTGTCAGGCGCGAATGTGGAGCCGGCGCTGCACGCCAGGATCGTCGGGGAAGCGGCTTAAGCGGCGCCGCGGGTCCGATATTCGCCCGGCTCGACTTGCGCGGGGCTGGAGCGCTCGACGGCCTTGGTCAGCTCCTCGAGCTCGGCGGCCAGAGTCCTGAGCTCGCCGACGAGGAAGCGGCGTTCCGTTTCGGCCACCGATTCCGAGGCGTCGATGAGGGTTTCCAGCATCATGGCGATGCAGGGCAGGATCGTCTCCTCGATCCGTTCGAAGGCCTCGTCGAGGCGCGCCTGCTGCTCCCTGTGCGGCATGCGGTGAAATTGGATGATTGTGGTTAAGTCTTGGTGAAAGCAGGAGGGCGGATGAGCGATTTTTCTTCAGCGGCCATGGCTGTCGGGATGATCGCGGCCTTCCTGCTGATCGCCGGCGGAGTGAAGCTTGCCCTCGACCGTCAGACGAGAGGCCGCGGAATCCTGATGATCGTCGCGGCGCTCGTGCTGATCATGAACGTGATGATCTGGACGGTATAGGAGGCTTCACCGGGTCGGTCGCGAGCCGCATGTCGAGATATTCGTCGACCGACTTCATCAAAAGGTCGAGCTCGTTCGCGAAGAAATGGTTCGCGCCGGGGATCAGGTCATGGTGGATCGTGATGTGCCGCTGGGTGCGGAGCTTGTCGACCAGTTTCTGGACCGCGCTCGGAGTCACCACCTCGTCCGCCTCCCCCTGGATGATGATTCCCGAGGAGGGGCAGGGGGCGAGGAAGCTGAAGTCGTACATGTTCGCCGGCGGGGCGATGGAGATGAAGCCGCGGATCTCGGGCCGGCGCATCAGCAGCTGCATCCCGATCCATGCGCCGAAGCTGACTCCGGCGACCCAGGTCGTCTCCGCTTCGGGATGGATCGACTGGACCCAGTCGAGCGCGCTGGCGGCGTCGCTGAGCTCGCCGATGCCGTTGTCGAACACGCCCTGGCTCTTGCCGACGCCGCGGAAATTGAAGCGAAGCGTCGCGAAGCCGCGCTTCACGAAAGTTTGGTAAAGCAGCTGGACGATCTTGTTGTTCATCGACCCGCCCGCCTGCGGATGCGAGTGCAGGATCAGGGCGACAGGCGCTCGGGGGCGGGTGCCGGGATGGAAACGGCCTTCAAGGCGGCCCTCGGGGCCAGGAAAAATGACTTCGGGCATGGGGTGCGGGCGCTCACCTAGACAGAAAGCCGCTCGTCGCGGGTGCGCAGCGGCGTTGGCTCCTATATAGGGGCGGCTCTTAAGGTGGCAATCGGCAGGAATCCACGGCTTTTGAC
>DASVXR010000127.1:0-16438 GCA_036392595.1 Sphingomicrobium sp. | reverse complement strand
GGCGTGTTCTGCCTCTGGGCGGCGGCGGCGCTGACATTGGTGACCGGCTACGATTATCTCCGGACCGGCATCAGGCACATGGAGTGACTGAATTAATCGATTTTCCCCGTCTGACTGACCAACTTTAATCGTTTCAGCCGTTGCGCCACCAAGCCTAGGGCTCGCCGCATCCTGGAGAGTGGAGACCCAGACATGGATAAAGTGACGACCGGCAGCCCGCTCAGCGATCCGTCGAAGGAACCCGCTGCTCTAAGATCGCTGGTGGGCCGAACCAACCGTGACTGGTGGCCTAACCAGTTGCCGCTCGACATCCTGCACCAGGGCGGCGTGTCGCCAAGTCCGTTCGGCGACGATTTCGACTATGCCGCCGAGTTCGAGACGCTCGATTACCAGGCGGTGAAGCGCGACCTGACGGCGCTAATGACCGACAGCCAGCCCTGGTGGCCGGCCGATTATGGGCATTACGGTCCCTTCTTCATTCGCATGGCCTGGCACAGCGCCGGCACGTACCGCATCGCCGACGGGCGCGGCGGCGCGACCTCGGGCTCGCAGCGCTTCGCTCCGCTCAACAGCTGGCCGGACAATGCCAACCTCGATAAGGCGCGGCGCCTGCTCTGGCCGATCAAGCAGAAATACGGCCGGAAGCTCAGCTGGGCCGATCTGATGATCATGGCCGGCAACGTCGCCTTCGAATCGATGGGCGCACCGGTCTTCGGCTTCGGCGGCGGCCGCGAGGACGTCTACGAAGCTCCGAAGGACGTCTATTGGGGCACCGAAGAGGAATGGCTCGGCGACAAGCGCCACCAGAGCGGCCGGGCGCTGGAGGACCCGCTTGCCGCGGTCCAGATGGGGCTCATCTACGTGAATCCCGAAGGGCCGGGCGGCAATCCGGACGCGCTCGCCCAGGCCCACGACCTCAGGAACACGTTCCATGCCATGGGAATGACCGATGAGGAGACGGTCGCGCTGACCGCCGGCGGCCATACGTTCGGCAAGTGCCACGGCGCGGGCGATCCGTCGAAGGTCGGGGCTGAGCCCGAAGGAGCCGACGTCGCGCAAATGGGCCTCGGCTGGACGAGCGAGCATGGCTGCGGAATGGCCGATGACACGATCACCAGCGGATTGGAGGGGCCGTGGACTCCCACGCCGAGGGATTGGCACGGCGGGACCGCCTATTTCCACATGCTTCTCGACTATGATTACGAGCTGGTGACCAGCCCCGCGGGCGCCAAGCAGTGGCAACCGAAGGACGTGAAGCCGGAGGACCTGGCGCCGGGCGCTCACAGCCCGGACCGCCGAGTCCCGACGATGATGACGACGGCGGACATGGCGTTCAAGGCCGACCCGGAGTTCCGCAAGATTTCCGAGCGATTCCGCGACAATCCGCAAGAGTTCGCCGACGCCTTCGCCCGCGCCTGGTTCAAGCTGTGTCACCGCGACATGGGGCCCAAGAGCCGGTACCTGGGACCGGAGGTGCCTCAAGAGGACCTGATCTGGCAGGATCCCATTCCGGCCCTCGATCACCCGGTCATCGACCAGGGCGACATCGCCCAGCTGAAGCGGACGATCCTCGATTCCGGGCTCTCTGTGGCGGACCTCGTGCGCACGGCCTGGGCGTCGGCCTCGACCTATCGCAACTCCGACCATCGCGGTGGCGCGAACGGCGGTCGAATCCGTCTCGAGCCCCAGCGCAACTGGGAGGTCAACGAGCCCGAGCAGCTCGGCCGCGTCCTCGACGTCTATCAAGGCATCAAGCGCGACTTCGATGGCTCGGCGGCCGGCGGGAAGAAGGTCAGCATCGCCGACCTTATCGTGCTCGGCGGTTCAGCCGGCGTCGAGAAGGCCGCGCGCGACGCGGGTCAAAGCGTCGAGGTGCCGTTCACGCCGGGACGGACCGACGCATCGCAGGAGCAGACCGATCCCGACGGCTTCAAGTATCTCGAACCGAGGGCCGACGGATTCCGCAATTTCCTCCGTTCCGACTTCAATTTCCCGGTCGCGACCGAGGAGTTGCTGGTCGATCGGGCTCAGCTCCTCGGCCTCAGTGCTCCGGAGATGACGGTCCTGGTCGGTGGGCTGCGAGTGCTCGGCGCCAACCATGGCGGCACGAAGCACGGCGTCTTCACCGATCGGCCTGGACAGCTCACCAACGATTTCTTCCGCAACCTGCTCGACATGGGCACCGCGTGGAAACCGGAGAGCGACCATGTCTTCGTCGGCACCGACCGCAGGACGGACCAGCAGAGATGGACCGCAACGCGCGTCGACCTGATGTTCGGATCGAACTCGCAGCTTCGCGCGGTGGCAGAGGTCTACGCGGCCGACGATGCGGGGGAGAAGTTCGTGAAGGACTTCGTCGCTGCCTGGACGAAGGTGATGGACGCGGACCGCTTCGAGCTTCGCCGGCCTGTGAAGGGAAGGGTGAGCGAGCGCGAACCCGCGATGGCCAAGTAAGGACGCTGGCCGCGGCGCTCCTAGACTCCCTGCGCCGCGGCCTCGAGGCGTTCAGTCGCAGGCGGCTGCTTCGAGCAGCTTCGTCCGGTCGATCTGCGCCAGGTCCGGATTGAGCGCGGCCATGATCCGCCGGAGCGCGGAGGCGAGCAGCTGAAACTCGCCCTCGCGCGGGCTCGACCGGCGCCAGATCAGCGCGATCCGGCGGAAGCCATGGTCGGAGCGCAGGGGGCGAGCGTCCACGCCGGTTCCTGACAGGATTCCGGCGTCGATCGCCATTCCGGGCACGAACGTCAGGCCCAGGCCATTGTCGACCATTTGAACGAGCGTGTGCAGCGACGTTCCCATCATCGCCGCGTGGGCGCGCAGCTCGGGCCGGTTGCAGGCGGCGAGCGCATGGTCCTTGAGGCAATGGCCGTCCTCGAGCAGCAGCATCCTATTCTCGTCGATCGAGCTCACGTCCACGTCGCGGCCGTCGGGTGCTTCGCCGCGCGGAAAGGCGACGAATAGGGGATCGTCGAAGAGCATCGCGGAATCGACTTCGCCGCACGCGAACGGAAGTGCGAGCAGCACGCAGTCGAGCTGCCCCCGGTGCAGCGCCTCGCACGCGGCCTGGCTCGTTTCCTCGCGCAGGTAGAGCTTGAGGCTCGGCCATTCGCGGCGGAGGCGCGGCAGCATCGCCGGGAGAAGGAACGGGGCGATGGTCGGGATGACTCCGAGCCGCAGCTCGCCATGCAGCGGCTGGCCCTCCGCTTGGGCAACGGCTGAAAGCTCTTCGGTCTCGCGAAGCACGCGCACCGCCTTGTCCGCGATCTTTTCGCCGAGGGCGGTGAATCGGACCACTCTGCGGGTGCGCTCGACGAGGACCACTCCGAGCAGCGTCTCCAGCTCGCGCAGCCCCGCCGACAGCGTCGACTGGGTCACGAAGCAGGCCTCGGCCGCCTTGCCGAAATGGCCGTGCTCGCGCAGCGCTACCAAATATTGGAGCTGCTTGATGGTGGGGAGGTGGCCGGCCATTGTAATCGAGCGATCCGATTAGTGTGACGGCTATAATGCGTTGGCGCGATTGATGCCATAGCCGTAGTGTCGGATACCGAACATAGCTGCGTCCAATCCCCAGTATCCGGAGATCTGACGGCCGGTCCGTCTCCCGCCCCCTCCCGGGAGCTTCTGCGCCCTCTTATGCGACGCGAGGGACGCAGTTGGCGGGGTGGGCTCTCTCTCCCCAGAGGCCCACCCCATATCTTCAGCTTGTCAGCAGGCGGAGCGAGACGATCAGCAGCGTCCCGCCGAGCACCGGCCTCAGCACCGCATCCGAGGACCGGCTGCTGAAAAGGCTTCCCGCAATGATGCCCGGGATCGAACCGATCAGCAGCGACCCCATCAGCCTGAAATCCACCGAGCCGATCAGCCAATGTCCGATGCCGGCGATCAGCGTCAGCGGAACGGCATGAGCGATGTCGCTGCCGGCGATGCGGGAGACCGGGAGCCTGGGGTAGAGGATCAACAGCGCGGTCGTCCCCAGAGCGCCGGCCCCGACCGATGTCACCGAGACCAGGACTCCGAGGATAGCGCCCAGCAGCACCGTCCAGTGCGAAACCCTTGCCTCCGGAAGCCCGCTGAAATGGGGTCCCGCCCATCTGAGGATCGCCGGGCGGAAGAATATCGCGAGGGCGGTGAGCAGGAGCGCTCCGCCGAGAAGAAGGTTCAGGATCAGGGTCTGCTGCGCGGCCGTCACTCCGACCCTGCTCATGATGAACAATGTGGTGATCGACGCGGGCACGCTGCCGAGCGCAAGCCCGCCGACGATGTGCCAGTCGACTGTCTCGCCCTTGTGGTGGACGGCGGTTCCGACGGTCTTGGTGACCGACGCATAGAGCAGGTCGGTGCCGACCGCGGTCGCCGGATGAAAGCCGAAGAACAGCACGAGAATGGGAGTCATGAGCGACCCGCCGCCCACGCCCGTCATCCCGACGAGAGCGCCGACGATAAGCCCCGTCAGGGAATAGAGCGGATTATAGCCGTTGAAGATTGCTGCCCCCTCGTGCCCCTCTGTGTGCCGGATGTGCCGGACGCAGGGACAGGCCGCAAGGTTCCCTAAATGGGTCAAGGTTTCAACTCGGCTGGAATTTGCGCCGGCCAGCACTTAAGTTGAGCGGGCAATGGTTCGAGGTGCTCTCGCTTGCAGTCTGGGCTGACCGCCTATCTGGATTCCGTCAAATCCCGCGATCCCGCGGCGCGCTCGCGCTGGGACGTGCTGTTCTATCCCGGCGTGCTGGCGCTGGGCTTGCACCGCGTCGCTCACTGGCTGTGGGAGGGGCATCTCACCTTCCTCGCGCGGCTGGTGAACCATTTCGCGCGGTTCCTCACCGGCATCGACATCCACCCCGGAGCGAAGATCGGGAAGAGGTTCTTCCTCGACCATGGATTCAGCGTGATCGGCGAAAGCGCCGAGATCGGCGACGACGTCACCATCTACCAGCACGTGACCCTTGGCGGCACCAATCCCACCACCGGCGTGGGCGGCAAGCGCCATCCGACGCTGCGTGACGGAGTCGTGGTCGGCTCGGGAGCGCAGATACTGGGACCGATCGTGGTCGGCGAGGGCGCGAAGGTCGGCGCCAACTCGGTCGTGACGAAGGACGTCGCGCCCGGCTCCACGGTCGTCGGCATCCCGGCGAAGCCGGTGCCGCTGGACACCGTCCACTACAGCCCCGGCTTCCTCCCCTACGGCACGCCCTGCGGCGAGGATTGCGACCCGGTCCGAGTCCGGCTCGGCGAGCTGGAGCAGGAGATCGAAGATCTGCGCAAGGAGGTGGCGGTGCTCAAGACGCAGCGCCAGCCGCAGCCGAAGGTGAAGTCCGCTTGAGCGTCGTCGCGCCGTTCCCGAGTCACTGGGACCGGCGCCCGATAGCCACGTTCGACCGCCGCGAGCTCGCGCGAATCCTCGACCTTTACGGCCGGATGGTCATCGCGGGCCATTGGCGCGACTATGCGCTGCGCATCGATCCGGACGTGGCGGTCTTCGCCGCCTACCGCCGCCATTCCGAACGGCCGGAGGTCATCATCGAGAAACGCCCCGAGCTTCGATCGAAGCAGGGGGCGTTCGCGCTGGTCAGCGAGCATGGGGTGGTGCTGAAGCGGGGGCACGAGCTTTCGCTCGTGCTCGCCCCGCTCGAGCGCCGCCTTATGCGGCTGGTTGGATAACCGCGGTCCGATCAAGGATCGGCAGGCGGTTGCGCAGGTTCTCGGGCAGGGGCCGGACGATCGCCCCGCGGGCCTGGTGCCAGAAAGCGGAGAGCAGAAGCAGCGCCGAGCCGATCACCAGCGCCGTCAGGGCGATGTTGAGCTCGACCGCTCCGAACTGCTTGAACAGCGAGCTTAGCGCATAGAGCACATAAGCGAGCGCCGAGACGAGCAACGCACGACGGTCCACCGCGAGAGCAGTGATCCCGAGCACGATATAGAGCGCGATCACCGCCAGGCCCTCAGGCACTCCGATATGGCCCTGCGTCAGTCCAAGCAGCGTGAAGACCGGGTGCACGATCATCGGCGCGGCGAGAAGGTGCAGCCAGAATGCGACGTCGGAGCGGCGCGTGATCCGGGCGCGGTCGGACGAATCCCACCACATGGCAAAGAGGAACATTCCGATGCCGAGGAACAGCACGAGTCCGAGGATCACGTTCTTCGCCTGCTCCGCATTCTCGCCGAGCGCGGCGACGAGCAGTCCCACCGCGATCGCGGCGACCGACCCGGCGCCGGCGGCGACGGTGATGGGCACTCGGAAGCGGCGCCAGTGCAGCCATGCGGCCCCGGCGGCGATAGCGGCGGCGACGGCCGCGATCACTCCGCCGAGCTGCGGGTTGTTGTCCACCATCCCCGGACCGACGCCGAGGACCAGCGCAAAGGCGGCGGTCAGGAAGACTCCGCCGACGAAGGCGAGTAGCAGGAGGATCGAGGGAAGGGCCATCCTGCGCTTGGCCGTGAAGAACAAGGCGAGCGGCCAGGCGGCGGCGGCGACTGCGAGCGGGGCCAGCGGAGAAGGGCCGCGAGGATCGACGACGAGGCCGGCGGCCTGGCCGATCGCCTGGCCGATCCAGCCAAGCGCGAAGAGCAGGATGGCCGCGGCGATCGACACGAAGATGTCGTTGAAGCCGGTGATGAGGCGGAACTGCTCCTCGTCGGGAATAGCGGTCGAGCGCTGCCCTTCGACATGCGCTCGGAGAGCGGCGGCGGCTTCCGCGGTGATCACTCCTGAAGCGACTGCGTCGTCAAGCTCTTGCTGGCTGTACATCCTGTCCCGTCCTCCCGTTTCGGCCGAGGCTTTACAGCAAGGTGTATTATAGTGTCAACACAGCAAAGCAGCTCCATCGTGGGATACGGCGGTGCGGCGAATGAGTTACAAGGGCAAACCCTCAGAGGACAGGAGATCCATCGATGGCGAAGAAAGCGGCCGCAAAGACCAAGGCGGGCAGGAAGTCCGGCGGGAAGTCCACGAGCTCGGGCGGCGCGCAGAAGCGCGGCGGCGGCGGAAAGGACGCCGGCGAGGCGTTCGTGAAGCTGCTTCAGAGCCCGCTCGTCGCCGAGCTCGTCGCGGTGGCGGCGACGGCGGCGCTCGCATCGCTCGCGGAGCACGGCTTCACCAAGAGCGGCGGCGCCTCGACGGGCAAGCGCGCAGGACGAGCGGTGAAGGCTGCCGGAAAGGCCGCGGCCGCAGCGGTCGGCCGGCGGCTGGGAACCGAAATCGACGAGATCAAGAAGGCGGCGAAGGGCTCTAAGGCCGGCGCAAAAGCGTAAGCTTCGCGCCGCCGACCTCGCGCGTCGCTTCGATGGTGAAGGGGCCGGGATCGACCTCGTCGCCCCGGCTCGTTTCGACGCTGATCCACCCGCCGTCGGCGAGCCAATCCGCGTCTGAGACAACCTTGACGACGGCCGTACCGGAGCCGCGCGCATAGGGCGGGTCGGCGAAGACCAGGTCGAAGGGGCGCGACCGCGGCAGGGCGAGCGCGGATCCGCCGAGGATATGAACCCGGTCGGTGGCGCCGAGCTTCATCACGTTTCGCCTGATGACGGCCGCAGCGGCAGGATCATTCTCGACGAAGGTGGCGTGTCCGGCCCCGCGCGACAGCGCTTCCAGGCCGAGCGCTCCGCTACCCGCGAACAAGTCCGCGACGCGCAGGGCCTCGAAGGAGCCGAGACGGCTCGCCAGCATCGAGAACAAGGTCTCGCGCACGCGGTCGCCGGTCGGCCGCGTCGCTCGTCCCGGCGGCGCATCGATCGCGCGCCCACGCCATTCTCCGGCGATGATCCTCATTTCAGCGTCTTGCGGAACGCGTCGAGCTCGGCGCTCACGACCTCGTCCACTTCCCCCGGCTCCAAACCCGCGACCGTGAATGGGCCATAGGCCGTGCGGATCAGCCGCGACACTTGCAGCCCCAGATGGGCGAGCACGCGCCTCACCTCGCGGTTCTTGCCTTCGGTGAGGCTCAGCTCGATCCAGGCATTGCGGCCGGTCCGCCGCTCGAGGTTGGCGTTGATCGAGCCGTAATGGACCCCGTCGACCGTGATTCCTTCCGCCAGCTTCTCGAGCTGCGCCTGCGTCACATGGCCGAACGCCCGTGCGCGGTAAGTGCGGACCACGCCGGTCCTCGGAAGCTCCAGCTGGCGCTTCAGCTCGCCGTCGTTGGTGAGTAGCAGCAGCCCTTCCGTCATGAAGTCGAGCCGGCCGACCGGCATGAGCCTCGGCAATCCCTTGGGTACCCGATCGTAGATCGTCGTTCGGCCTCTTGGATCGCGCTCCGCCGTGATCGTGCCCTGCGGCTTGTAGAAGCGGAACAGCCGCGTTGCCGAGGCCGCGCGCACCGGCTTGCCGTCGACCGTCACTCCGCTGAGGTCCGTCAGCAAGGTCGCCGGCGTGGTGAGTTTTTCGCCATGAAGAGCAATTCGGCCCTCGGCGATCATGCGCTCGATTTCGCGCCTCGACGCAACGCCCGCGCGCGCCAGCAACTTGGCGATCCTCTGCTCCCCGCCATTGCCGTTCTGTGACCTCGGGAGCACAGTGCGACGACTGTTGTTGCGCTGCGGCACAGGCGGCCGCGTCGTTCGTTTCGGAGGCAGGCTCATTCGTCGAGGTCTTTGATGCTGTTCGGCAAGCGTAAGCGTATCGTCAAGCGGATCCTCATCGTCGAGGACGAACCGCTGACGGCATTCGACACGGAAACGATTCTCGGCGACTTGGGATACGAGGTCGTCGCGACGACGGACGATTTCGACGCGGCCCTCGAACATCTCGACCGCGAGCTCGTCCACCTGGTGGTCGCGGACGTGCGCCTGCACGGCGAGGACCTGGGCCTGGAGCTCGCGAAATCCGCGCGGGTAAAGGGAATCCCGACGCTGCTCGCAACCGGGCACGAGGTCCCGCTGTCGGCGAGCCACGCCGTCGGCTGCTTGCGGAAACCTTATACCGAGCGGCAGCTCAAGCTGGCGCTTGAGACAATCGACCGGCACCTCCAGGGCGAGAAGGTCAAGCCGCCAAAGGGCCTCGAGCTGTTCATCGTCGTCGATGAGCAGAAGTAAGCCCTCGGCGGCCGTTCATCCCGGGGCTAGGCAGCGCGTGAAACGAGTCTAAGCTTTCCCGTTTCAGGGGGGATTGATGGCCGCTCAACGACCGAAGGGCTGGAAGCTTCTCAAGGCCGCGCTGTCGACGCGCAAGGCCGCCACGATGCTCGCGTTCGGCTTCTCGTCGGGGCTGCCGTTCGCGCTCCTGATCGGCACGCTGAACGCCTGGCTCGGCGAGGCAAAGATCAACCTCGCGACGATCGGCGTGCTCTCCTGGGCCGGCCTCAGCTACAGCTTCAAGTTCCTGTGGTCGCCGCTGGTCGACCGCTTCAAGCTTCCGCTGCTCGAGCGGCTCGGGCGGCGCAAGAGCTGGATCGTGCTTTGCCAGGCGATCCTTCTCGCGAGCTTCGCGGGGCTGGCGGCGACGAATCCGGCGACGAACATCGGGACCTTCGCGGTTTTCGCCGTGATCGGCGCTCTGGCTTCGGCCACGCAGGACATTGCGATCGATGCATGGAGGATCGACGTGGCGGACGAGCGGACGCCCGTCGAATTGCTCTCGGCGATCTACCAGTTCGGCTATCGCATCGCCTCGATCGTCGGCGGAGCGATCGCGCTCGTGCTTGCCGCCCGCATGAGCTGGTCGCTGGTCTACCTGCTGATGGGCGGGCTGATCGGCCTGATGATCTTCGTTGCCCTGCAGGCGCCCGACACCGAGCGGCCCGACGCGGACGTGCTACACAAGGAGCTGGACGAGCCCGGAGCCCTGGAGCCCAAGGCGCGCGCGGTCGCGCTGGCGATCGTCGGCCTCGGCTGGGCCTGGGCGATCTTCACGCTCGGCCGCTTCATGGTGTCGATGCTCACCACCGCGCCCGGCGCGAAGCAGCCGTCGGTCGCGGACTTCACGAAAGAATATGGGCCGTGGATCATCTTCGCCGCCGTCGGCGTGCCGCTGATCGTTGCCGCAATCATCAACTGGCTGCGCGCTCGCCATCGCTACGTGCTGACGAGGGAGGACAGGAGCCGTTCCGCCGGCCGGAACGCCGTCAACCACCTCTACGTGTCGCTGGTGGCACCTCTGGGTGAGATTTCGGCCCGGCTCGGATGGGGTGTGCTGATCGTGATCGGCCTGATCCTGACCTACACGCTCTGCTACAATATCTGGACCGCGTTCGCCTTCCCCTTCTACCTCGACTTCCTGCACTACACGAAGGACGAAGTGGCGTTCGCGTCGAAGGTGTTCGGGATCATCATGACGATGATCGGCATCTCGATCGGCGGCTACCTGTTCCTGAAGATCGGGCGTCTGCCGACGATCCTGATCGGAGCGATCCTGCCGGTGTTCGGCAATTTCGTTTACGCCGACCTCGCCGAGGGAGGCCCGAATATCGACGCGGTGTCGCACCTGCTGCGCCTCGATGCCTTGGCTGGAGCATTCGGGACCGACGAGCGCATCATGCGCCTGCTGATGGCCATTTCGTACGAGAATATCTCGACCGGAATCGCGCAGGCTTCGTTCGTGGCCTACATCTCGGGCATCGTCAGCAAGCGCTTCACGGCGGTGCAATATGCGCTGTTGTCCTCGCTTACCTTCCTCATCGGCTCCCTCGGACGCGGGATCGCGGGCGAGGCATTCGACACCTACGGCTACGCCACGGTCTTCCGCTGGACCGCAGCCGCCGGCGCCTTCGCCATCCTGTTCGTGATCCTGGAATGGATCCGCGTGACGCATGAAAGCCGGCGCGCCGAAGAAGGCACGGCCGCGAAAGTCGCAAAGGCCTAGTCCGGGATCTCGCCGTTCGCGGCGAGAACCTCGCCGGCGAGATAGAGCGAACCGAAGATCAGCACGTCGGGCCTGCCCTCCGGGTCCTTCGCCAGCCGCTCGATCGCCTGGTCGAGCGTGAAGGCGGGATAGCATTCGCGCGGGCCGAGCTTGCTTTGGGCAAGCACGGCGATGTCGCGCGGATCGTGATGCGGATGTCCGGGCAGGGGAATGGTGTGCGCCTTGCGGACCAGCGGCGCCAGCGGCCCCAGCACATCGGAAATCCGCCGCGTCCGGGTCAGCGCGAAAATCAGATCGAAGGGAGCGTGCTCGGCCATTTGCCTGGCGATCGCCAGCGCGGCGCTGCGATTATGCCCGCCGTCCAGCCAGACGCGCCGTCCGGGAAGCTTGTCGGTCAGCGGCCCCGGGCCGAGAAGCTGCAGCCGGCCGAACCAGCGGGCGGATCGCATGCCCTCAGCCATCGCATCGGCGCAGACGGCTAGCGCCCGCTGGTGACGAAGCATTGCGATAGCGAGTGAGGCATTTCGTGTCTGGTGCTCGCCTGCGAGGCCCGGCAACGGCAGGTCCAGTTCGCCACTGCCATCGCGGTAATGCAGGCGGTCATCGCGTAACTTTGCGTCCCACGCCTTGCCGCGCGGCAGCCAAAGCGCGCCCGCGGCCGCGGCAATTTCGCCGATGCGACGGGCAATGTGGGGCGGATAATTCTGAGCGACCAAGGGCACTCCGCGTTTCGCAATTCCGGCTTTCTCGCCGGCAATGTCGATGAGGCGCTTGCCGAGGAAATGCTGATGGTCGAGCGCGAGGTCCGAGATACCCGTGATCAATGGTTGCTCGACGACATTCGTTGCGTCGAGCCGTCCGCCGAGGCCCACTTCGAGGATGCACGCGTCGGCCGGCGTCCGAGCGAACGCCATGAGGGCGACTGCGGTGGCGACCTCGAAAAAGCTCGGCTCGATGCCGTCGCTCTTGTCGAGCACCTCGGTCAGAAGCGCCGAGAGCTCCTCATCCTGGATCAGCTTGCCCGCGATTCGGATGCGCTCGTTGAAGCGGACGAGGTGGGGGCTGGTGAAGGCGTGCACCTTGTGCCCCGCGGCCTCGAGCGCGGCGCGAAGGAAGGCGACCGTCGAGCCCTTGCCGTTGGTGCCGGCGATGTGAAGCACCGGTGGGAGCCGGTCCTGCGGGCGGCCGAGGCGGTCGAGCAGCGCGGATATGCGCTCCAGCCCCAGCCGGTCGCCGGCGGGCGACAGCATCGACAGCCGGTCCAGCTGCGCCTGGACGCCCGGGTGCGCCGAGCGCGCGAAGTCCGGCATCAAATCCTCCCCGATACGGGGAGGGGGACCATGCGCAGCATGGTGGAGGGGGCCTGACGTCGAGCAGCGTGGGTGAAGGGCCCCCTCCACCACGCTGCTGCGCAGCGCGGTCCCCCTCCCCGGTCCGGGGAGGAGCTAAGAAGGGTCATGCAGCCGCCTTTTTCTCCGCCTCGGGAGCGAGATAGGAAACCAGCTGCACCAGCCTGTCGCGCAAGTCGGAGCGCGGGACGACCATGTCGATCATTCCATGTTCGAGCAGATATTCGGCGCGCTGGAATCCCTCGGGCAGTTTCTCGCGGATCGTCTGCTCGATCACGCGCTGTCCGGCGAAGCCGATCAGGGCGCCCGGTTCGGCCAGCTGGACGTCGCCGAGCATCGCGTATGACGCCGTCACGCCGCCGGTAGTCGGGTCCGTCAGCACCACGATGTAAGGCAGGCCGGCTTCCCTGAGCTCGCTGAGCGCGACCGTGGTTCGCGGCATCTGCATCAGCGACAGGATTCCCTCCTGCATGCGCGCACCGCCCGCGGCGGTGAAGAGGATGTAGGGCGCCCGATCCGCGATCGCGGCGCGCACTCCGGCGAGGAAGGCGGCGCCGACGGCTATTCCCATCGACCCACCCATGAAGGCGAAGTCCTGCACCCCGATGACGACCTTGCGCTTGCCCAGCTTGCCGCGGGCGTTGATCAGCGCGTCCTTCTCGTCCGTTGCCGAACGAGCCGTCTTGAGGCGGTCGGTGTAGCGTTTGCTGTCCTTGAAGCGCAGCGGGTCCTCGCGGACGTCCGGAGCCGGAAGGAGCTCATACTCCGCCGCGTCGAACAATTGCTCGAAGCGCTGCTTGGGGCCGATCCGGTCGTGGAAGTCGCAGCGCGGGCAGACGCTGTAATTTTCCTCCCATTCCTTGACGAAAACCATCGTCCCGCACTTCGAGCATTTGTGCCACAGGTTCTCGACCGTCTGACGCTTGGGCAGGAACGGGATTCCGCTGCGGACTCGGCTCAGCCAGCTCATTGGATTGCTTCCTTGCTCTCAAGGGTCGCCGCGATGTCTCGGATTGCCCGCGCCGGATCGGTGGCGCCGGTGATCGGGCGGCCGCTCACGAGGATCGAAGCGCCGTCGTTGCGCGCCTGCCGTGGAGTGACCACGCGCTTCTGGTCGTCGAGGCCCGCGCCCGCTGGGCGCACTCCGGGAACCACGAAGAAGCCGCTCGGCCATGCTTCGCGCGCGGCCGCGAGCTCCGCGCCGGAGCAGACGATGCCGTCGACGCCGGCGTCCTGCGCGAGCTTGGCGAGGCGCCTCACCTGGTCCTGGGTTGTCCCGCCAATCCCGGCCTCGGCGAGGTCCGATTGATCGAGGCTGGTCAGGACCGTCACCGCGACTATTTTGGTGTCGGGCGGAGCCGCCGCTTTTGCCGCGGCAAGCATGAGCCGGCCACCCGCCGCGTGCACCGTGAGAACGGCCGGTTTCAGCGGCGCGAGGGCCTCCACTGCCTTGGCGACCGTATTCGGAATGTCGTGCAGCTTGAGGTCGAGGAAGACCGGCAGCCCAAGCTCGCCGATGCGACGAATTCCCGACGGGCCGTGGGCCGAGAAGAACTCCAGGCCGAGCTTCACTCCGCCCGCATCGCCGCGGACCGCTTCGGCAAGCTCGACCGCGCGCTCGAGGTCCGGAGTGTCGAGCGCAACGAAGATCGGGTTCATGTCACCGGCTCCGTTTCCTCCGTGGGCGGGGCCTCGACCGGTGGAGCGCGGCTGAGCTCGAGCGCATCGATCCGGCGATTGAGCGACCAGGTCCGTGCCCGCATCATGATCCAGGTCGGAAGCCACCCTATGACGAACGCGAGCAGGAGCAGCAGCGGAAGCTGCACGTCGGCCACGATGTCGCCCCACAATTTGATCGTCACGGGTGCCCAGTTCGCCTTGGCGAAGAGAGCGACGACCACCGCGAAGAGCACCCAGAACAACGTCTTCAGAAAATGCATTGTGCGGCGCTTTAGGCGACCCGTGCGTTGAAGGCCAGCAAGAGTGCAGTTGGTCGCGCTGATGAATCATCTCGTCGCACGACCGACCCGCCAACATTGAGGGCGCCTGTCTCTCCCGTCAGACAGGGCCGGGGCGGGGAGGGAGTAGCTCTTGGAGAGAACGGTCAAGATCGCGATCGGCGCGCTCGCCCTGCTGACGGGCGCCGCATTGTTCGCGACGCGCCCGGATTCCGCGGCGGAGCAGGCCCACAAGGTCGCGCAGGCGCACTTCAAGCTCGCCTCGCTTTCGACCGAGTCCCGGCGCGACGTCGATTATGCCCTCCTCGACAGCCGCCTGAAGCAGCTGATGACCAAGCCCTCTATGGTCGGCCTCGCGGTCGGAGTGGTCGAGAATGGGCGGATCACCTTCCTTCGCGGCTATGGCGAGACGCTCGAGGGCTCCGGAGACCCGGTGACGCCCGAGACCGTGTTCCGTTGGGCGTCCTGCTCCAAGGGCGTGGCAGCGACGATGGTCGCCAAGCTCGCGGAACAGGGAAAGATCGACCTCAACGCCCCGGTCGTGAACTATGCGCCCGACCTGAAGCTTCCCGCCGGCAACGAATATCGCGCCACCGTCGCGGACCTGCTGTCGCACCGCCTCGGCCTCTATCGCAACGCATTCGACAACAAGCTCGAGGAAGGGCAGGACCCGAGCTCGCTGCGCACCCAGCTTGCGACGCTCAACGCCGTATGCGCGCCGGGCACTTGCTGGGATTATCAGAACGTCGCCTTCGACGCGTCGAGCGAGATGGTCAGCCGGATCACTCACATGCCTTACGAGCAGGCGGTGAAGACCACATTGTTCAATCCGATCGGGATGAGCAGCGGCAGCGTGTCGCTCGCCGGCCTCGAATCGAGCCGCAGCTGGGCCAGGCCGCACACGGTCGGAAAGCGGCCGCTGCCGATCGTCGACACTTATTACAAGGTGCCGGGCGCAGGCGGGATCAACAGCAACATCAAGGACATGGCGCTGTGGATGCTCGCCCAGATGGGCGAGATGCCCGACGTCCTCGACGCCAAGGTGCTCGACACGATCCACGCGCCCTACGTGGTCACCCCGACCGAGCGCGGCCGGCTGCGCAAGTTCCTCGAGCGGCTCGGCACCGCCTGGTACGGCTACGGCTGGCGCAGCTACGATTATTCGGGGCATCGGATCATCGGCCACCGCGGCGGGATCAACGGCTATCGTTCGCTGATCCTGTTCGACCCGGTGAAGAAGAGCGGCGTCGTCGCGCTGTGGAACAGCAACACCAGCCAGCCGGGCGGGCTCGAGTTCGAGGTCATGGACATGATCTATCACCTGCCCTTCCGCGACTGGCTCGAGCTGAATTCGCGGCCGGCGCCGAACACGCAGGAAATCGCGCAGGCGGACGCCGAAGTGGAGAACGGCGGCGGCGACCGCTAAGAAGCGGCGCATGGCCAACAAGGATCCGGAAGCAGAGACGACAGGGCAGGTCAGCGAGGCCCTGACAAAAAGCGCGCATTCGCTGAAGCGAAGCGCGGAATCGCTCGAGGAGGAAACCGACAAGCGCGTGTCGCTCGCCGAGGACCGGACGTTCCTCGCCGCCGAGCGCACCTATGCCGCCTGGGTCCGGACGGGCATCGCCGCGCTGGCCAGCGGCATCGGCGCCCGCGCGCTGATCAAGGATTCGATGCCGCTGTGGCTGGTGCAGCTGACCGCGTCGGTGCTGATCCTCTTTGCGGCCTTTTGCCTGTGCGCGGCGATCTGGCGCGAATTCTACAGCCTTCCGCCGGGGAGGACTCGGCTCACCGTCATTCCGAGAGCGATACTCTTCCCGCTGAACGGCTTTCTCGTGATGGTGGCGCTGGCGGCGCTGGTCGGCGTCTGGCTTTAGCGGCCGCGCGAGAGGAACATAGAATCGGGCCGAATGGTTTCCTTCCCCAAATCAGGAGGATCCCAATGGCCAGTACCCAGTCACAAGACGCAACCGCGCTGCTTCGCGAGGATCATCGCAAGGTCGAGAAGCTGTTCAAGGAATTCGAGGGCGCCAAGGGCGAGGGCCGCAAGGAGAAGCTGGCGCGCCGCATCTGCATGGAGCTGACGGTCCACACCAAGATCGAGGAGGAAATTTTCTACCCTGCCTGCAAGGGGAAGGTCGACGAAGACCTGCTCAAGGAAGCCTATGTCGAGCATGACGCGGCGAAGCTGCTGATCGCCGAGATCGAGGCGGGAAGCGGCCAGAGCGACGAATTCTTCGACGCCAAGGTCCAGGTGCTGTCGGAGCAGATCGAACACCACGTCGAGGAGGAGGAGAAGGAGCTCTTCCCCGAAGCGCGGAAAGCCGAACTCGACCTCA
>DASVXR010000126.1:0-4641 GCA_036392595.1 Sphingomicrobium sp. | reverse complement strand
GGGAGATAGAAATAAGGGCCTGAGCCTCGCGTCAGCGCCGGGCGCGCATTGTGCCAGAGATAGAGCGCGAAATCGAACAGGGCGCCCGCGACCACCTCGCCGCCGACGGTCACGTGATCCTCGGGCAGATGCCAGCCGCGTGGGCGGACCATGAGCACCGCGGGATTGTCGCCGACCGCATAATGCTTGCCGCTGTCGGGATCGGTGTAGTCGAGGCGGCCAAGCCAGTAATCGCGCAGGTTCACCTGGCCCTGGACCAGCTCGTCCCAGACCGGCGAGGTCGCGTCCTCGAAGTCGGCCATATAGGCCTGAGCGCCGCTGTTCAGCGCGTTGATCAGCATCTTGGCGTTGGTCGGGCCGGTGATCTCCACGCGCCGGTCGAGCAGGTCGTGCGGCATCGCGCCGATCGTCCAGTCCGCCTCGCGGATGTCGCGAGTCTCCTCCGGAAAGTCGGGAAGCTCGCCCGCGTCGAAGCGGTCCTGCCGCTCCTCGCGCTTCTCGAGCAGCTCCAGCCGCCGCTCGTTGAATCTCTGGTGCAGCTCGGAGAGGAATTCGAGCGCGCTCGGGGTCAGGATTTCGTTCGCGCCGCGAACGGTGGATGGTTCGGCGAGGATATTGGGGACGTCGAGCACGTCCATCAGTGTAGCACCGGCTCCACGCAGATGGAGTAGCGCTCGGTCGCTCCGCAACGGTCGCGGAAGGTCAGGCGCTGCCATTCCATCCGCGCCTTCAGCTCATCGCTGTAGGGGCCGTGGACGATCTCGGTCCCGGGCTCGAGCTCGCTGAAGCGGCAGTCGGAATATTGGCCGCCGACGACCCAGTAACGCTGTCCCATGGCTTCCTCCTTCATTCCGCTGCAACGGCCTGGTGAGATTTGAACTGCGCGGCCTCGGTCGATTCGCTGAGGGCGACGGTCGAGGCCTGGCCGCCCGAAACGGCGCTGGCGATCGCGTCGAAATAGCCGGTGCCGACCTCGCGCTGGTGGCGGGTCGCGGTATAGCCGTCGGCCTCGCTCGCGAACTCGGCCTGCTGCAGCTCCGAATAAGCCGCCATGCCTCGGTCGCGGTAATCAGACGCGAGCTCGAACATCGCGTGGTTGAGGCTGTGAAAGCCCGCGAGAGTGACGAACTGGAACTTGTAGCCCATTGCGCCGAGCTCGTGCTGGAACCGAGCGATCGTGTCGGCGTCGAGCTTCGCCGCCCAGTTGAAGCTTGGGCTGCAGTTGTAGGCGAGCAGCTTGCCCGGGAAACGCGCGTGGATCGCGTCGGCAAAGGTGCGCGCATCCTCGAGGTCCGGGTGGCTGGTCTCGAACCAGAGCAGGTCGGCATGCGGTGCAAAGGCGAGCCCGCGCGCGATGCAATGGTCGAGGCCGGTGCCGTCCTTGAGGCGGAAGAAGCCCTCGGGCGTGCGCTCGCCGGTGATGAAGGGCCGGTCACGCTCGTCCACGTCGGACGTGATGAGCTTGGCGCTCTCCGCGTCGGTGCGGGCGACGACGATCGTCGGCACTCCGCAGACGTCGGCGGCGAGCCGCGCCGCGTCGAGATTGCGGATTGCGGCCTGGGTGGGGATCAGCACCTTGCCGCCCAAATGGCCGCACTTCTTTTCGCTGGCGAGCTGGTCCTCGAAGTGAACGCCGGCGGCGCCCGCTTCGATATAGGCCTTCATGATCTCGAAGCAGTTCAAGGGGCCGCCGAAGCCGGCTTCGGCGTCGGCGAGGATCGGGGCGAACCAGTCGCGCTTCGCTCCGCCTTCCATATGTTCGATCTGGTCGGCGCGGCTCAGGGTCTTGTTGATCTTCCGGGCAAGCTCGGGCCCGGAGTTCGCGGGATAGAGGGACTGGTCGGGATACATGGAGCCGCTGACGTTCGAGTCGGCCGCGACCTGCCAGCCGGAAAGGTAGATGGCCTGGAGGCCGGCGCGGACCATCTGCATGGCCTGGTTGCCGGAGAGTGCGCCTAGCGCGCGGACGGGCTCATCGCGGTTGAGCAGCTCCCACAGCTTCAGGGCGCCGCGACGCGCAAGCGTATGCTCGACCGCGATCGATCCGCGCAGCCGAAGCACCTCTTCCGGAGCATAGGGACGTTCGATCCCGTCGAACCTTCCACGCGGCGCGGCAACGATCTCGTCAAAACTTGCCATGGCTTTCCTCCAGCGGCGCACAGCCGTCGCTGCGAGAGAGGAAAACACGCGACAGCGGAAGAGGCCCACACAAAAAGAGTGGGCTTGTCAAAAGTTGACTTGTCGTTTCGGTAGAGTTTTGACAGCTTGTGAATCGTGTCGGCGAAACTCTTCCTCGGACAGCGGCTGCGGCGCCTCCGCCGCGACCGTCAATTGTCGCAGACCGACATGGCGCAGAGCCTCGGCATCAGCCCGAGCTATCTCAACCACCTGGAACGCAACCAGCGGCCCGTGACGGCCGCGCTGCTGCTGAAGCTTGCCGAGCTGTACGACGTCGATGTCCGCGCCTTCGCTGCCGGCGGCGGGACGCGTACCGGCCCCGACGCGCTGGCGGAAATCTTCTCGGACAGCCTGCTCAGCGACCTCGGGGTTCCGCGTTACGAGCTCGTCGAGATCGCAAACAATTCCCCGTCGGTCGCGGACGCGATCGCGCGTCTCTACACCGCGGTGAAGGAGGCCGAGCGCAATCCCGGCCTCGTCAACGGCGGCGACGCCCGCGCCCTCGTGACGCCCGAGAATTGGGTGCGCGACTATATCCAGCAGCACCGCAACCACTATCCCGAGCTGGAGCAGGCGGCGGAAACCCTCGGCGGAGCGCTCCGGGACCCTCTGTCCATGGCCGAGCCGATGCGGCGCCGGCTCAAGGAAGCCTGGGGGATCAGTGCGTCGGTCGTGCCCCAATCGGAGCTCGGCAACGTCAGCCAGTTCTACGATCCCGATCGCCGCGTCTTCCTGATGTCCTCGCAGCTGCGGTCGGAGAACCGCACCTTCGCGCTCGCCTATCAACTGGCGCTCGTCGAATTCGCCAACGTCCTCGACAGGATGGTCGCCGAAGCTGCGCCGCCCGACGAGGGCATCCGCCAGCTCCTGCACATGAGCCTCGCCAATTACGCCGCGGGCGCGATCATGATGCCCTACGGCCGCTTCCTCGCGAGCGCGGAGGAATATCGTTATTCGATCGACCGCCTGTGCGGCGAATATGGCGCGAACGTCGAGCAGGTCGCGCATCGGCTGACGACGCTCAATCGGCCCGGCGCGCGCGGCGTTCCCTTCTTCATGCTCCGGGTCGACCCGGCGGGGAACATCTCCAAGCGCTATGCGGGCGAGAATTTTCCTTTCTCCCGCTTCGGCGGCACCTGTCCGAGGTGGAACATGCACGCGGCCTTCCAGGCTGCGGGGCAGGTCGTGACTCAGCTCATCGAGACTCCGGACGGGCAGCGTTACTTCACGGTCGCGCGCACGATCGAGCGGCCGATCAAGACCGAGGTGTCGAGCGGACTCCTGGCGATCGGCCTCGGCTGCGACATCCGGCACGCGCACAAATTGTCGTGCGCCGACGTCTATGATCTCGCCAATGCGCCAGTGACTCCGGTCGGCCCGGCCTGCGCCATCTGCCCGCGGATCGACTGTGCCTATCGGGCCACTCCGCCGGCTGGCCGGATGCTAGCCGTCGACAGGACGAGGAAGACGATCTCTCCCTTCCCCTTCGTCGCCAGCTAGGGCGCGACGGGCTCGCGCTCCAGCGCGGCACGGTCCCAGTGCGCGAGGTCGGCGGCGGCATCATAGGCCGACTGGAAAAATTCGGTCAGCATGGCCGAAGGATCGGCTGACTCGCGCACCTCGGCATAGGGCAGGATGAACTCGCCATAGGCTTCGTCGAAGCGCCCGTGCGCGACCTTCGCGGCGCGGTAGCCCTCCGGCTCCGGATAGACGTAGCTGTAGAAGAAGGGCTCGGCCGCGACGGCGCCACCCGCCCAGAAGCCCGCGCTCGACACCTCGTCGCTATAAGCCTCGCGCGTGATCCTGTCCGGAAGGCCGGGCAATCTGCCCGGGTGCGGCGGCGCCTTCCGGCCCGAGAAGCGGCTGACCGCAAGGTCGAAGCTTCCCCACCAGAAGTGCACCGGGCTCGCCTTGCCGCTGAAACCCGCGCGGAAGCGGGCGAAGACTGGCAGCATTGCGGCGAGTGCCGCGCGGAATCGCTCAGCTGAGTCGCGGTCGTACTCCCGCGGCGTATTGTCCTCGGCGAAGGGTAGGGCGTCAGGGAGCTCATTGGGGCGGCCGTTGAACTCGAACGGGAGATCGTGCTGCTCGAGAAGGGCGAGTAGCCGCCGATGGAGAGCCACGATGCTCCCCGCATTGAGCGGCAGCTCCTCCCGTCCGCCGTCGCTGATCCACAGCACGATGGCATGGCGGCAGAGGTCCAGCGTCAGCGTGAAGGTTCGCCCGCCGCTCGCCTCCGTGGGGAGGATTCCGAGCCCGCGTGCATTGGGCTGGAGCGCGGCGTGCCAGCCGTGGTTCACCCAGGGCGCGTGAGCGACGCGGATCTTTCCGAGCATCTGCGATGCGAGGTGCAGGATCGCCAGGGTCTCATGGTCGCGTTCCGCCAGGAGCTCGGGCCAGTCGCTCATCGGCAACGACAGTAGCACGCCTTTGCATTTTGCGCCGCAGCGCGGCTAGAGCCCC
>DASVXR010000125.1:0-7606 GCA_036392595.1 Sphingomicrobium sp. | reverse complement strand
CACCCGCTGGGAACGCCCCGCCGTCGCATTCGCCATCCTGCTGTCGCTGCTTATCGGCACCAGCCGGGTGATGCTCGGGGTCCATTGGCCGAGCGACGTGATCGGCGGCTGGTCGTTCGGGCTGCTGTGGGTAATGCTCAGCTTCCCACTCGCAACTCGGCTGGCGCGGCCTCCAAGTTCCTCCGACGGCGGAACTGCACTATGATGCGACGGCGAAGATGGGGAGGGTATCATGACCCGTTCGAGACCGTTCACGACCATCGCGGCGATCCTGTTCGGACTTGCCGCCCTGCTGCACCTCTACCGGCTGTTCACCCACTTCCAGATCGTCGCCGGAAGCCATGAGATTCCAGTAGCGCTGAGCTATGTGGGGCTCGTGGTTGCGGCCATCCTCTCGTTCGGCCTGTTCCGAGAATCTAGACGTTGAAGCGGAAGAGCATCACGTCGCCGTCCTGGACGACATAATCCTTTCCTTCCGAGCGTAGCTTGCCTGCGTCGCGAGCGCCCGCTTCGCCGCCATATTTCACATAATCGTCATAGGCGATCGTCTCGGCGCGGATGAAGCCGCGCTCGAAGTCCGTATGGATCTCACCCGCCGCTTCCGGGGCCCTGGCGCCCTTGTGAACGGTCCAGGCGCGGGCTTCCTTCGGCCCGGCGGTGAAGAAGGTGATCAGCCCGAGCAGCTTGTAGCCGGCGTGGATCATGCGGTTGAGGCCGGTTTCGTGGAGGCCCAGGTCGGCAAGGAAGGCGTCGCGCTCCTCCGCCGGCAAGGTCGCGATCTCGGCTTCGATGGCCGCGGAGATGACGACGGCTTCCGCGCCCTCCGCCTTCGCGCGGTCGAACACTCGGGCCGAGTGCTCATTGCCGGTCGCGGCCTCGCCCTCATCGACGTTGCAGACATATAGCACCGGCTTGGCCGTCAGCAGCTGCGCGCGCTGCAGCGCCTTCCCTTCTTCGACGTCCTTCGGCTGAGTCAGGCGCGCGGGCTTTGAGGCGCGGAGCAGCTCCAGCGCCTGGCCGAGCACGCTCGCTTCGATCTTCGCTTCCTTGTCGCCCTGCTGCGCCTTCTTGACGAGGTTGGGCACGCGGCGCTCGAGGCTGTCGAGGTCGGCGAGCATCAGCTCCGTTTCGACTGTCTCCGCGTCCGCGATTGGGTCCACGCGGCCCTCGACGTGAGTGACGTCGCCGCCCTCGAAGCAACGCAGCACGTGGATGATCGCGTCCACCTCGCGGATGTTGGCGAGGAACTGGTTGCCGAGGCCTTCGCCCTTGGACGCGCCGCGGACGAGGCCGGCGATGTCGACGAACTCGATCTGCGTTTCGATCTCCTGCGCCGACTTCGCCACCGCTGCGATCTTGTCGAGCCGCGGATCGGGCACGGCGACGCGGCCGACGTTCGGCTCGATCGTGCAGAAGGGATAGTTCGCCGCCTGCGCCGCGGCAGTCTCGGTCAAGGCGTTGAAAAGCGTCGATTTGCCGACGTTCGGCAGGCCGACGATGCCGCAGCGGAAGCCCATTCGAAGTCCTTGGATTTAAGGGATGCGCTGCCCTTAGGCGAAATTCCGCCGCAGACTCAACCGGCTGATCCTAGCCATTTGAAACGCTGCGCACGCGCCCCCACTTGGTCGCGATGGCAGACCTCTCCTCCTTTCCGATCACCCGCCGCTGGCCGCCGAAAAATCCCGATCTTCTGCAGCTCTACTCCCTGAACACGCCCAACGGCGTCAAAGTCTCGATCATGCTCGAGGAGGTCAGGCTTCCCTACGAGCCGCACCTCGTGGTCATCGGGAACAACGAGAGCTGGACGCCCGAATTCCTGTCGCTCAACCCGAACGGGAAGATCCCTGCGATCATCGATCCCGATGGCCCGGACGGAACGCCGCTTGGGCTCGCGGAGTCCGGAGCGATCCTCATCTACCTGGCGGAGAAGACCGGCCAGCTGCTGCCGGCAGGAAACCGCCGCTACGAGACCATCCAGTGGGTGATGTGGCAGATGGGCCATGTGGGGCCGATGTTCGGGCAGGTCGGCTTCTTCAACCGCTTCGCCGGCAAGGAGTGGGAGGACAAGCGCCCGCTCCAGCGCTACGCCGATGAATCGAAGCGACTGCTCGGGGTTCTGGAAGGCCGCCTCACGGACCGCCAATGGGTGATGGGCGACGATTATACGATCGCCGATATCGCGCTGCTCGGCTGGGTGAGGAACCTGATCGTCTTCTACGAAGCCGCGCACCTCGTTGAATATGCCAGCTTCACCAACGTCCATCGCTGGCTCGACGCGGGCCTCGCGCGACCGGCGGTGCAGTGCGGTCTTAAGATCCCGTCTCGGAATTAGGCACTGACTGAAGGAAATTCCGCACCTCGGCCGAGCTGCGCAGGCGAATGATCTCGCCGTCGAAGCGGCTGACCTTGGCGAGCGTGCGCCTCCTCGCCGTGAACGGGAACGTCGCGGTGTAAAGGAGGAACTCGAAGTTGAACTGCTCGGGGCAGCCGGCTGCCATGTCCGATCGCACACGGCCGCGGGACGTGATCACCCTGCGGAGGATTCGCCAGATGCAAACCCAGGGCGGAAATTGAAGGTCTATGACGGTGTCGGCGCGAGCGAGGCGCAACTCCAGCGAGCCGCCGTAATTGCCGTCGATGATCCAGCGGTCACCGGCAACCAGTTCGGCGAGCTTGGCCGACCACGCGGCTTTGGGCGTCTCGACCCACCCGGCGTTCCAGAATTGCTGGTCAAGGTGGATCAGCGGCAGGGCGGTGCGGCGCGCGAGCTCCGTGGCGAAGGTGGATTTGCCGGAACCCGGCGACCCGATGACGAGGACGCGCTGCACCGCGATCAGGCGAAGTTGAAACTGATGCTGAGCCGCTCGCCGCGGCCGGTGCCGGGGAGCACTTCGTGGCGCAGCCAGCTCTCCCACATCAGCAGCAGGCCGGGGCGCGGGTGGATCGTCACGAAGGGCTGAGTCTCCTCGGGCGCGTCCTTCCGCCTTTGCGGCGCCGCCATCATCAGCGGCAGGCGCGGATCCTCGAATCGGATCGCGCCGGAGCCCTTCGGGACCTCGACGTAGAAAGTGCCGGAAATCAGGCTGTGCGGGTGGATGTGTCCACTATGATGCCCACCGCTTTTCAACAGGTTGGCCCACAGGCTGTCGAGCTTTGGTTTTCGTCCGAGATCGAAGGCGCATTCGTCCGCGAACTTGCCCGCGTGGCGGGTCAGCAGCCTCGCCAGCTCCCCGAAGGCGGGATCGCGCCTCGGCAAGTCGTTCAGCGAGGCGTAGCTGGTGTAGCCGGAATAGCGGTGCTCTTTCGCCCAGTTCCGGCCAGCTTCATCGTCGCGCGAGAGCGTCCGGATCGAGTGTGCGAGCTCGCCAAGCAGCCGTTCGTCGCCGATCTCGGCTTCATACAGCTTCGTAACGAAGAGGCCGCGCACCATGACTCCCCCGTAGAGTCCTGATATCCAAGCCGGAAGAGGGGCGCACGATGTCGGACGTGTTCGTGTCCTACGCGCGGCCGGACGAGCCGCGGGCGACTGAGGTTGCCGAAGCGCTGCGGGAGCTAGGATATCGCGTATGGCGCGACGACGAGCTTCCGGCGCATCGCGCCTATGCGGAGGTGATCGAGGAAAGGCTGAAGTCGGCGAAGGCCGTCGTGGTGCTCTGGTCCGCCGAGGCGGCGAGGTCGCAGTGGGTCCGGTCGGAGGCTAATTGCGCCCGCTCTGCCGGAACCCTGGTCCAGGCGACCCTCGATGGGTCGATCCCGCCGCTGCCGTTCGACCAAATCCAGTGCGCCGATCTCACCGGCTGGGATGTCCATGCCGAAACGCCGGGCTGGCGCAAGCTCGTCGCGAGCGTCGCCGAGCTTGCTGGAACGGTCGAAGACAAGAGCCCTGCTCCCGCCCGCAACGCTCGGCGTCAGCTCGCCGTCTGCGTTCTGCCCTTCCAGAACATGAGCGGCGAGGTCGAGCAGGAATATTTCAGCGACGGAATCAGCGAGGACATCACGACGGACCTTTCTAAGGTCTCGGCCCTGGCGGTGACGGCGCGCAACACGGCCTTCCAGTTCAAGGGGCAATCCGTCGACGTGTGCGAGGTAGCGCGCAAGCTCGACGTCAGCCATGTCCTCGAAGGAAGCGTGCGCAAGGCTGGAGGCCGGGTCCGCATCACGGCCCAGCTGATCGACGGGGCGACCGGCGACCACGCGTGGGCAGAGCGATACGACCGTGATCTCAACGACATCTTTGCGATTCAAGATGAGATCTCGAAGGCGATCGTGGACGCGCTGAAGCTGAAGCTGCTGCCCGAGGAAAAGAAGGCGATCGAGCAGCACGGGACGACCAATGTCGATGCCTACAACCTCTACCTGATGGCGCGGCAGTATTGGATTAACGGCGATATGGGCGATCCCCGCCGCGATGAGCGGATCATTCGCCTCTGCCGCCGCGCAATCGAGATCGACGCCAATTATCCTCAGGCCTGGGCCTTGATGGCGCTGGCCCAGTCGAACCTTCGCTATGCTTATTCAGGGAATGAGGCGCTGGACGATGGCATGGCCGCGGCGGAGCGGGCCCTGTCGCTCGACCCGACGATTGCCGAAGCTTATCTGCCGAGGGCGTGGCACTACTCTGTCCGCGGCCGGGATGAAGAGGCGAATGCGGAGCTCGCGGCGGCGCTTCGCCTGAATCCGGATTCCTGGGAGGTCAACAAGGAAGCGGCCCGAATCTTCTATCGGCAGGGCAGGATCCAAGATGCCATCGAGCTCCTCGAAAAATCGACTGGCGTCATGGAAAGCGATTTCACCGGCTGGGGCATGCTCGCAGCCTCATATCTTGGCGTCGGTGACCTTCCACGAGTTCAATATTGCGCTCGCAAGGTCATCGGGCAGGTTGAAGCAGCCCTTGCACGCGATCCGGAGAACGGATCGGCGCTGGCCGGCGGTGCGATCAGCTTTGCGGCCGTCGGACAATTGGATCGTTCACGGGAATGGATCGAGCGAGCGCTGCTTCTCGATCCCGACAATCTCTACATGCGCTTCAATCTCGCCTGGCCGCTGGTCGTCTTCTTCCAGGACAAGGAGCGGGCGCTTGAGCTCCTCGAGCCGGTACTTGCGAAGGCCGGAGCCAATTTGATCCGGCTCGTCGCCGCCGAGCGCAAATTTGAGCCGCTGCGCGAGGACGCTCGCTTTCGAGAGATGCTCGCCTCCGCCTTGGATCGGGTTGGGCTCGCCCAGTCCTCGACCCGTCCGGTCGCTGCGCAATGACTTGCTGCTAGAGACCTGATATCCAAGGCGGGAGAGGGGCGTCGATGGCGGACGTGTTCGTCTCCTATGCTCGGTCCGACGAACCGCAGGCTCAACGCGTGGCGCAGGCACTGCGCGCCGACGGTTATCGCGTGTGGCGCGACGACGAGCTGCCGGCTCACCGGGCTTATGCCGATGTGATCGAGGAGAGAATCAAGTCTGCGCAGGCGGTCGTCGTGCTTTGGTCGCCGGAGGCGGCGAAATCGCAGTGGGTGCGGGCGGAAGCCGACGCGGCGCGGTCCGCGGGCACTCTGGTCCAGGCGACGCTCGACGGGAGCATCCCCCCGATGCCCTTCAACCAGATCCAGTGCGCCGACCTTAGTGGCTGGGAGGGCAGGGAGGACAGCTCCGGCTGGCGCAAGGTGATGACTAGCGTCGAGGCGCTTGCCGGCGGCCGGCGCGGCTCCGACGAGAAGCCCTCTCGGCGTTCTTGGCAGCGGCAGGTCTCGGTCTGCGTATTGCCCTTCGCCAACATGAGCGGCGATGCGGAGCAGGAATATTTCAGCGACGGCATCAGCGAGGACATCACCACCGACCTGTCGAACATCTCGTCGCTGGCGGTCACGGCTCGCAACACGGCCTTCACTTACAAGGGCCGAACGCTGAAAATCCCGGAGATCGCGCGTGAGCTTGGAGTGTCGCACGTCCTTGAAGGAAGCGTGCGCAAGGCCGGAAATCGCGTCCGGATTACAGCCCAGCTGATTGACGGCGCGACCGGCGACCATGTCTGGGCGCAGCGGTTCGATCGCGATCTCACCGACATCTTCGAAATCCAGGACGAAATTTCCACCGCCATCGTCGAGGCGCTCAAGGTCAGGCTTCTTCCGGAAGAGAAGAAGGCGCTCGAGGAGCGGGAGACCGAAAGCGCGGAGGCTTACAATCTCTACCTCATGGCCCGGAAATATTGGGTTTCCGGCAACTATGGCGACATCCGCCGCGAGCAGCGCGTCGTTCGGATTTGCGAGCGGGCGGTGGAGATCGACCCCGGCTACGCCCGCCCGTGGGCGCTCATTGCGCTCGCCGAGACCAATCTGTGGTTCACCTTCAACCAGAAGGGCCAGCGCGAAAATGCGCTCGCGGCCGCCGAGCGCGCGCTCTCCATCGACCCCAAAATCGCGGAGGCGCATTGCGTGAAGGCGCGCCACCTCGCCGAGGAGGACCGGATCGAGGAGTCCGACCGCGAAATCGACGTCGCTTTGTCGCTCGATCCGGATTCGTGGGAGGTGAACCGCGAGGCCGCCCGAATCCTCTACCGCCAGCGGCGCATTCCGGAAGCCAAGATGCATTTCGAGAAGGCCGTCAGCATCATCGAGTTCGACTTCCACGCCTGGGGCATGCTTGCCTCATGCTACGAGGCGCTGGGCGACAAGGAGGGAGTGCGGCGAGCAGCGACGAACATGGTCTCCCAGTCGGAGCATGTCCTGAGCGAAGACCCGAGCAATGCCGCGGCTCTCGCGATGGCCGCCGGCGGCCTTGCGATCCTGGGCGAGCGCCAGCGAACGCAGGACTGGATCGAGCGCGCGCTGCTGATCGATCCCGATAATCTCAATATGCGCTATAATTTCGCCTGCGTCCTCGCGGTGCACCTCAGGGATTTCGATGCCGCACTCGATCTCCTGGAGGTCGTCGTCGACGGGATCACCCCGTCGCTGTTCCGCAATGTCCTGATCGATCCGGATCTCGACTGCCTGCGGCACCTGCCGCGCTTCCAGGCGATGATCGATCGCACGGCGGCCCGGCTGGGAGTGAAGGGAGAGCTCGAGGTCGCTGCGGCGGCGCAGCCGGCTACTCCTGCTGCAACCTGAGCGCGACCTCGCTCATGAAGCGGGCGTCGTCCCCGTCCGCCAGCCATTGGGCCTCGGCGGCGATCGCGGCGAGCACATCGCTCAGCGGTTCCATCTCGGCTTTCGAATAATTGCCGAGCACGTGCGGGGTGACGAGGTCCTTGCGGCCTGGACCCGGGTGGCCGATTCCGATGCGCACGCGGCGGAAGTCGGGGCCGAGGCTCGCGTCGATCGAGCGCAGGCCATTGTGACCGGCAGTGCCGCCGCCGACCTTCACCTTCACCTTGAACGGAGCAAGGTCGAGCTCGTCGTGGAAGGCGGTGAGGGCATCGACGTCCAGCTTGTAGAAGCGCAGCGCCTGCTGAACCGCGTCGCCGCTGTCGTTCATATAGGTCTGGGGTTTCAGGAGCAGGACGCGATGGCGGCCGATGCGGCCTTCGGCAATCAGGCTGCGGAACTTCTTCTGCCAGGGACCGAAGTCGTGCACCTCGGCGATGATGTCGGCCGCCATGAAGCCGACATTGTGCCGG
>DASVXR010000124.1:0-1822 GCA_036392595.1 Sphingomicrobium sp. | reverse complement strand
GTTCTCGCCGAGCACCTCGATTTGACCACGATCCGGCGTCTGGAGGCCGATAATCGAGCGCAGAAGCACCGACTTGCCGGTGCCCGAACCGCCGACCACGCCTAGGATCTCGCCGCGGCAGACGGTGAGATCGAGATCCTCATGGACGACCTGGTCGTCAAAGCTGTTGCGCAGCCCGCGCACGGTTATGACCGGCTTGCAATTTTGCGGGACGGCGCCGGGCTCGAGCTCCTTGGGGATCATATCCACCCGATGTTGGAGAAGAAGACGGCGAAGACGGCGTCGAGCACGATGACGAGAAAGATCGACTGGACGACGGCGGTGGTTGTGCGGGCGCCCACTTCCTCGCTGTTGCCCTGGACCAGCATGCCCTGGAAGCAGCCGGCGAGCGCGATGATGAAGCCGAACACAGGAGCCTTGATGAGGCCGACCCACAGGTCCGTGATCGGGATCACCTCCTGCAGACGCTGGATGTAGGTCAGCGGCGGGATGTCGAGGTCGAGCCACACGAAGACTCCGCCGCCAATCAGCGCGAGAAGCATCGACCAAAAGGCGAGGAGAGGCATCATGATCACCGCCGCGATGATCCGCGGGATCACCAGCGCTTCGATCGGCGAAACGCCGATCGTTCGCATCGCGTCGATCTCCTCGGTGATCTTCATCGTGCCGATCTGCGCGGCGAAGGCGGAGCCCGACCGTCCGGCGACCATGATCGCGGTCATCAAGGTCCCGAGCTCGCGGGCGGTGATCCGGCCGATGAGGTTGATCGTGTAGACCTCGGCTCCGAACTGGGCGAGCTGCACCGAGCCCTGCTGGGCGATGACGATCCCGATGAGGAAGCTCATCAGGCCGATGATTCCGAGCGCGCGCACGCCGACCACATCGAACCTCTGGACGACGGCATTGACCCGGAAGCGCTTGGGCCGGCGGATCACGTTGGAGAAGCCGATCAGAGTCGCACCGAAGAAGCCGAGCAGGCCCATAAGCGTGCGGCCCATGTCGGAAACCCATAGCCCGAGCTCGGTGAGCACCCGGATGAAGCTCGGCTTCTCTTCCGGGTGGACCTGGGTCGGCTTGTCGAACTCGGCGACCTGCCTCAGCAGGCTCACCTCGTCGCGGCTTGCGCCGATGACCTTCGCGTTGCGGTCGCGGACGGTGCGGTAGACGATCCAGGCGCCGACCGTGTCCATCCGGTCGATCTCGCTGAGATCGATGGTCAGCGGATCGGGGAGGGCATCGATCTCGCGCTGGGTCGTCGCCGCGCGAGTGATCGTGATCGGCCCAGCCACCCGATAGACCGCGCCGTGGGGTTGATCCGTCTCTGCGTCGTCGAGATCGGCCATGTGCGGCGGATTAGTGCTCGAAATGGGTGACAACGGCAAGTCGGAGCCCGGAGAGGCCACTTTTCTGCCGTGGTTGGCGCCTCTATTCGCCGGGCGATGCCGAGCGACCCGCCACTGCTGTTCGTCCCTGTCGGCGACAATGACGCCTGCCTGTTCGGCATGGGAGCGCGCGACCGCGCGTGCCGGCTGGCCGTGAATGCGGGCTTTGAATGCGCTGACGAGGTCGCGCCGGGGCGAGCCGCGCTGGTTGCGAGCATGGATTATGCCTGGGACCCGGCCTGGTTGAAGGCGCTGCGGGAGAAACCCCGGTCGTTGCTGACGCTCGGCGGCAAGCCGGTGATGGCGCATGTGCCTGCCGGCGAGGAGGCAGCCGTCGCGGTCGCTGGGTTGGAGCAAGGCGCACCAATCTCGGGTTACGAGACGCTGGCGGCTGAGACGACGGAGCTCAATTACGCTGCGCTTCGAAAGCGCGAGCGGCC
>DASVXR010000123.1:0-2867 GCA_036392595.1 Sphingomicrobium sp. | reverse complement strand
CGGAACTGCCAGGCGGCCTGGCGGACCGCGCTGGCGAGGTGCGATCCGGCGGGCGACTGGCCGAGCTCGACGCAATCGTCCACGCGATTGTCGGGGATGGTCTTGCAGGCGATGAGGCCCCAGCCGTCGGGCGCATTGCGGGGCAGGTAGCCGCCGAGCTCCGCGTCGGTCGGCTCGCGCGCCCATTCGGCGGCGTAGAGCACCTCGCCGTGCGGGCCGCGCCCGACCTCCTCGCTGTCGCCTTGGCCCGGAGCCGCTTTCGGGAGGTTCTTGAGGTCGCCGGCGGCGAGCTCGGCGCTGCTCATCTCGATCCAGGGCAGCGGCTTGTCTGCGGACAGCGGAGGAGGCGCAATGGTCGGCTTCACCGGAAGGATGATCGGCGGCGGCTTGGGAACGGGCTTGTCGGGCCGCGCGGCGGCTCGGGCGGTCTCGGCCGAGCGGCTGTGCGATTCCGGGATGAGGTCGACGACGGTGGCCCGGCTCGGCTTCTTCTCAGGGAGCGGAATGACCCCGAGCGTCAGCAGGATGAGCAGCAGCCCGAGATTGACGCCGAGCGCGAGCGCGAAGCCCGACGCGCGGCGGTGAAGCGGCGGGCGGGCATAGGCGTCGGGGGCGCGATAGGAGGGCAAGGGTCTGGCTGGTGTTCGTCAGGCGTCGCGTGAACCGGACGATAGCCGCCCCGCAAATGAATGGGGAGTGAAAGGCCGAAAGGTCACAAAGGTCACACTCCTACGCGTACGCGTGCGCGAGGGGGGGTCGAAATGGGGGTCCTTCCACTTCCTCCACTTCGTCAACTTTGCGTCAGGCAGGCGAGGACGCGGAAGGCGCGAGGCGCTTGCGGGTGCATCCGCCAACCTTAGGCACAGAATCGGGCCTGTAGGAAAGCCTTTGCGCGAACACGCCCGGCGGCGGAGCGCCGGGCGCGCGCCTCTCGCTTGCCTATTGCTGGCCGGCCATGGCCAGATATTGCTCCGGAGTCGTCGGACCGATCGCGAACGTATCGGTGTGCACGGAGATATATTTGCGGAACTCCAGCGAGGCCGCCGGTCCCGCCGGCAGGCCCATCTTCTTCGCCGCCGCGTCCATCGCCTTGTCCTGCGCATCCGTGGTCACCGGATCGATCGCCAGATAATCCCAGCTGTCGCCGTCGGTATGGGCGTAGAACTGGCCCGTCGGGACGCCGGCCGCACGGGCGACGCGGTTCTGCTGGGCAAACCATTTTAGCAGTGCGACCTGCTGCCCCGGCGCCGCCCGGTAGAGCGCGATCCTGGCCCTCGGCGGCTCGGGCGCGCCGGCCTGCGCATAGACGATCGTTCCGGACGCAATGGCGCCCAGCGCCGCGGCCGCGGCGAGCTTCAACAGCTGTTTCATTGTTAGCCCCCTGTGCTTCGTTTGACCGAACACGCGGAGATACGACCGGCGCGCCCCCGAGCCCGCTCGCGCCGGCGGCGGGACTGCGCCCGAAACAGCATTAAGTCAAACGGTGAGCCGCCGAGCGCGTCGCTACGCGCCGGTCACTTGCACTTGATGAAATGGCCCTTGGAGTCGCGGCACTGCTTCGGCTTGGCCTTGGCGGCGGGCTTTTGCGGGCATTTGATGAACTTGCCGTTCTTGTCGCGGCATTGGGCCGCGGCGAACGACGGGGCCGATCCGGCCAGCAGGCTGAGCGCGGACAGGGCTAGTACCAGCTTCTTCATGCTTCCCTCCCTTCGGCATTGGGGGAGGTAAGAGGATTACTGCCGTTCGCATGACGCGGCCATGGAGCGGAGATTACAAAAGTGTGAGGCGGGCTACAGACGGGCGCCGCAGGAAAGGGAGCTCGGCGTCCCAGAAATGGTAAACCCCACCGGTTTTACCCGGCGGGGTTCCCCATGCTTCAGATCCGAAGACCCAAAGCACGATTCGGACAATAACGGCCGTACGGCCAGGCGCAAGCGTTTTTTTGGCTGCCCTGTCATTTGGCGGCCAAAGCGCCCATAAGCCCGCCCTGCTAGTCGCGAACTGACGGTTTCAAGGCGCCCAAAGGGACCCTTTTCCTTCTCCTGTCGCTTCTAGGACGAAAGGCCGCCGACGCCGGCGGTCGCCAAGGAGGAAAGAAAATATGCCGACCGGCACCGTGAAATTCTTCAACGAGCAAAAGGGCTACGGCTTCATCACCTCGGACGAAGGTGGTCCGGACGCGTTCGTCCACATCAGCGCGGTCGAGCGCTCGGGCATGGGCACGCTGCGCGAGAACCAGCGCGTCGCCTACGATCTCGAGGAGGACCGTCGCGGCAAGATGGCCGCGGCCAACCTGCGTTCCGCCGACGAAGCGGCGACCGACCAGGCCGAATAAGCTTGTCCGGACCGGTCATCCGCAATTCGAACCTCGAATTCTTCCGCGCGCGCGTCACCCAGGCGCGCGCCGAGGCGGACGAGGCGACGCTCGACCATGTGCGGGAGCGTTGCCTCAGGTCCGAGGCGGCATGGCAGGCGCTCGCCGACAAGGCGCAGCGGTCCGAGCGAATGCGCGAGGCCGAGGCGAAGCGGAAGGCGGAAGAGGGGCTGACCAGCAGCTGAGCGCGAGCGGGCGCGGGCGTCGCTTATTCCGGCGAGCGAAGCGGCTCGCGGCCGTCGACGATCCGCTGGTACTGCTCCGCGAGGTCGAGGTGGATGGTTCGCGCCCGGTCGTTGCTGGCCTGCTCCGCGGCGGCGCGCTCGGCGGCGATCCGCGCGAGATAATATTCGCGTTCAGCCTGAGTCATTTCCCCACCCCAAGGAAACGCAGTCGGAGACTGCCGGAAAACGGCGCAACTACAGTGGTTTAACTTGCCCGAAGCTGAACTTTGCCGAAGCGCCCGAGCGCAGCGCGGCCGACCGCGAGCAAC
>DASVXR010000122.1:0-1544 GCA_036392595.1 Sphingomicrobium sp. | reverse complement strand
AGCTCACTTCTTTGCCTTTCGACCGGACGACCTTCAGCCGGAAACCCACCAGTCCGGCGATCAACCCGATCGCGATTCCCGCGGCGAAAGGCGGCCAGAAATAGCTCCAGAACGCGTTCATGCGTCCTCGCGACTGAGCTCGCGCCAGCCGATGTCGCGGCGGTGGAAGCCGTCGGCGAAGTCGATCTGGTCGACCGCGCGATAGGCGCGGGCGCGGGCGTTTGCGAAGCTCTCGGCGACAGCCGTCACGGCGAGGACTCGGCCGCTCTTGGCGACCAGCCCCTGCTCGCCGATCGCGGTGCCGGCGTGGAACACGGTCACGCCTTCCACCTGCTCGGCGGCTTCGATCTCGCGGATCAGCCCGCCGCTCGCCGGAGCGCCCGGATAGCCCCGGGCGGCGACGATCACCGTCATCGCGTGCTTGCCGGAAAGGCGGGGCGGATCGATTTCGGCAAGCCTCCCCGACGCCACGGCATGGAGCAGCTCCGCGAAGTCGCCCTCGAGCAGCGGCATGATCGCCTCGCATTCGGGATCTCCGAAGCGGACATTATATTCGATCAGCTTGGGTCCGTCGGCGGTCAGCATGAGGCCGGCATAAAGCACGCCGCTGAATGGCGTGCCTGCGTCCGCCATCGCCCGCGCCGTCGGGCGGACGATCTCGTCCATGGCGCGCTGCTCGAGGTCGCGCGTCAGCACGGGGGCAGGCGAATAGGCGCCCATCCCGCCGGTGTTCGGGCCCGTGTCGCCCTCGCCGACCCGCTTGTGATCCTGCGCGGAGGCGAGCGGGACCGCTGTCGTGCCGTCGACCAAGGCGAACAGGCTCGCTTCCTCGCCCTGGAGGAATTCCTCGATCACGAGCGGCGCATCGCCGATCGAGTCGATGGCGGCTTCGGCTTCGGCGCGGCAGGTGGCGACCGTCACGCCCTTGCCCGCTGCCAGGCCGTCAGCCTTGATTACCACGGGCAATCCGAAACGGCCGAGCTGGGCGAGCGCCTCGGCGGTGCTCTCCACCCGAACATAATCCGCCGTCGGTATGCCATGCGCTCGGCACAGGTCCTTGGTGAAGCCCTTGGACCCTTCGAGCTGCGCCGCGGCGGCATTCGGCCCGAATACAGCGATACCGGCCACACGCAACGCATCGGCCACGCCGGCGACCAGCGGTGCTTCGGGTCCCACGACGACGAGATCTATCCGCTGTTGGCGCGCCAGCCCGACGACCGCAGCAGGGTCGCACGGGTCCGCCGACAAGAGCTCGGCCCACCGGCCGATCCCCGGATTGCCGGGCACGGCGAGCAGCCTCTCGCAGCTCGGCGATTGCCTAAGCCGCCATGCGAGCGCATCCTCGCGGCCGCCCGAACCCAAGAGCAGAATATTCATGGATCTTCCCGAGGACACGCCTCCCGGCCTGTTAGCGAACGTCGCATCCGGCGACAATTCGCCCGCGCTCACCGTCAGCGAGCTTTCCGGAGCGCTTCGGCGGACCATCGAGACGGCGTTCGGGCAGGTGAGGGTGCGCGGCGAGATATCCGGGTTCAAGCGGCACG
>DASVXR010000121.1:0-7590 GCA_036392595.1 Sphingomicrobium sp. | reverse complement strand
GAGAATATCGTCGCGGATCGTGCGCGAGAGCTGAGCGGCCTCTTCGATTTCCTCGGCCTGGACTGGCATGACGCCGTCATGGATCACCAGAAAACCGCCCTCAGCCGCGGCCGGATCAAGACGGCAAGCTACGCGCAGGTCGTCGAGCCGATTTACACGCGATCCGCTGGCCGGTGGCAGAATTATCGCAAGCACCTCGAGCCGGTGCTGCCGGTGCTCGAGCCTTGGGCCAGGAAATTTGGCTACTCGATCGACGAAAGCTGATTCCGCCGCTCTGATCGCCGAAGCGGACGCGGCAATTGCGAGGCGCGATCTCGCACGCGCGGTCGGCCTGCTCGAGCAGGCGGCCGAGGCGCAGCCGAACGACCTCAGCCTTTGGATGAAGGTGGCGGGGCTCCACCGCGCAGGGAAGCAGCCGCGCAAAGCGCTCGACGCCATTCACAAGGCGCTCGCCATCGAGCCGCGGGACTTCACCGCGCTGCTGATGCTCGCGAGCCTGCTCCAACAGCTCGGCGAGCCGGGAGCAGGGGAGGCCTGGGGCAATGCCCTGGCGCAGAAGCCGGACGGGGAGCTGCCGCCGCAGCTGGCATCCGTCGTCGCCGAAGGTGAGCGGCTCCACGCCGCATGGCTCGAGCAGCGGGAAGCGCGGCTGCGCAAGTTCATGGCGGCTGCGGAAGCGGCAGCAGATCCCGAGGAGCGGGCGCACATCGAGCGCTTCCGCGCCAACGTGCTGCGGCGAACTCGTCCCTACCACAGCAACCCCACCCATTATTCCTTCCCCGGCCTTGCGGAGCGCGAGTTCCACCCGCGCCGCCTTTTTCCCTGGCTCGAGCAGGTGGAGGCCGCGACGGATGCGATCGCCGACGAGCTGCAGGCGGTCATGGCCGCTGAGCGGGCCGAGCTCGTGCCTTACGTGCAGTATGAGGATCATCTTCCGATGGACCAGTGGCGGCCCCTCAACCGAAGCCGCGACTGGACCGCGATCCACTTGCTCGAAAACGGGCGGCGGGTCGACGCTAATGCCCGCCATTGCCCGCGGACGATGGCATTGCTCGAAACCGTGCCCCAGCCGCAAGTCCCCGGCGCGTCGCCGAACGCCATGTTCTCGCTGCTCGCTCCCGACACCCGGATCCCGCCGCACGTGGGGATAAGCAACACCCGGCTGGTTTGCCATCTGCCGCTCGTCGTTCCCGAAGGCTGCTGGTTCAGGGTCGGCGGGGAAACGCGCTTCTGGAAGCGCGGCGAGGCCTTCGTCTTCGACGACACGATGGAGCATGAAGCGCTCAATCCCAGCGACCAGCTTCGAGTGGTCCTTATCTTCGACGTCTGGCATCCGGACCTCAGCGCCGTGGAACGCGACGCCGTCGCGGCGCTGATCGGCAGCCAAAGCGGGGCGACGGGCGGCCTGTGACCTTCGCCGCTGCGCTCGCCGCGGTCCGGCGCGGAAGCGAAGACGAGGATATTCTCGACGATCTCGCCCGAGCGGCGCTTGCCGAGGGCGAGGAGGAAAGCGCGCTTCCGGTCGTCAGGGCAGCCGCGGAGCAAAGGCGCAGTGCCCTCCTGTGGCAGTGGACCGGGCTCATGCACCGCTCGCTCGAGGAGCTCGAGCCGGCCGTCGCGGCCTTCGCCGAGGCATCGCGACTCGGCCCGGCGGATGCTGGCATCGCTCACGGCCATGCGCGCGTGACGCTCGAAGCGGGGCTCGATGCCGTGGGGCTGTTCCAGCGCGCGAGATCGCTCGCGCCGCAGGACGGGGCCGTGCTGATCGGCCTCGCCGCCGCGCTGAATGCAGTGGGGAGAGCGGACCAGGCAATCGCGATGCTTGAAGCAGCGCTCGATCATTTTCCGCTGTGGACTCAAGGGCATGAGCAGCTGGCGCAATTGCTTGCGCTGTCCGGGCAGTCGAACCGCGCAGCGGCAAGCCTCGAACGCGCAATCTCCAAGATGCCCGCTGAGCAGAGCCTCTGGGCCACCCTGTTCGGGCTGCGCATCCGCCGCGAAGATTATCGCTCGCTTGGCGACGATATCGCCCGCGCCCGCGCGGCCGGAGTGCCGCCTGCGGGCGTTGCCGTCTACCAGGCGATCGCGGCTGCGGAGCTCGATCCGTCGACCTATCCCGCGGCCCTCTTCGATGCGGCTCCTCCCGAAGCGGCTCCGCTGCTCGGCATCTGGCGCATCCGCCACCTGCTGCGCGTCGGTGCGGTCGAGGCGGCGCTGCCGATCATCGACCAGGAGCTCGCGACCGAGCGGGCATATCAGACATGGCCCTATGCCTCGATTGCGTGGCGCCTCGCCGGCGATCCGCGCAGCAAGTGGCTCGAGGGAGCGCCTGGGCTCGTGGCCGTCATGGACCTCACCACCGCTCTCCCGCCGCTCGACAAGCTGGCCGAGGCGCTTCGGACCCTTCACGTCGCGAAGGGCGAGTATCTCGACCAGTCAGTTCGCGGCGGGACCCAGACCGACGGGCCGCTGCTTAGCCGAATCGACCCGGTTATCGGCAAGCTGCGGAGAGCGATCGTGGGAGCGGTGCAATCCTATGTCGCGCAGCTGCCGGCGAGCGATGCGAAGCATCCGCACCTCGGCAGGCGCCGCGACCGCAGGATCCGTTTCGCCGGAAGCTGGTCCGTCCGGCTCCGGTCCGGAGGCAAGCATTCCAACCATGTGCATCCGCAAGGCTGGATCAGCTCGGCGCTCTATGTCGCGCTTCCGGAGAGAAGCTCCGGCGAGCCTGCCGATTCGGGCTGGTTCACGCTCGGCCAGCCGGACGAGCAGCTGAACCTGGGCATCGAGCCGCTGCGCAAGATCGAGCCTCGTCCAGGGCGTCTCGTGCTGTTCCCCTCATGGATGTGGCACGGCACCGTGCCCTTCGCCGAAGGCGAGCGGCTCACCGTTGCCTTCGACGTCCAGCCGCCGGTCTAGGCACCGTTTGTCGAACGCACCTTGCCTTTGGCCGTTCATCGGCCATTATCGCGGCCGGCATTATCTGACAGCATGCGCGAAAGAGCGCGTGATCCGGAGGGCTTCATGAAGTTTAGTTCGACTCTTCTCGTCGCTGGCGCTCTGGCGTTCAGCGCCACCAGCACTGCCTGGGCCCAGACGGCCGACCAGTCCACGACCGCTGCAACGCCCGCTCCCCAGGCGAAAAAGACGCGCGATCCCAACGAGATCGTCTGCCAGAAGATCGAGGATATCAGCAGCCGCATCGCAACCAAGCGGGTCTGCATGACTCGCTCGCAATGGGCAGAGCAGCAGCGCCAGGACAGGCTCGATCTCGACAAGGCACAGATTCAGCGCCCCTGCAACGCGTCCGGAGGCTGCTAGGTCGCTCGGCGGCTCGGCCGCTGCACCCCGCGCACGCTTGACCTCGCGAGCGGGCTAGTCACGATGAAAGGTGATGAGCCCCGTGAAGGTCCAGGAGCACCTCAATCAGGCTGTCGAAGCGATCCGCTCGGGTCGCCCGACCGATGCGCACGCGCATCTCGAAGCCGTCATCGCGTTCGATCCGGACCAGCCCGCGGCGCGCAACATGCTTGGCCTCAAGGCGCTGCGCGCCGGCGACGCGAGCGCGGCCGCCGAGCATTTCGAACATGCGTGCCGGGGCGATTCCGGCGCGTTGGAATTATGGCTTAATCTCGCCACCGCCCGCCGATCGCTCGGCCAGCCTGAGCTCGAGCGCGCGGCACTCGAACGGGCGCTGACCATCGACCAGCGCAACTTGATGGCATTGATCCGTCTCGCCGAGCTTCATGAGCGGCAGGACGAAGAGGGGCCGGCCACGCAGCGCTGGAGCGCAGTGCTGACGCTCGCATCCGCGCTGGAAGAAGAGCCGTCAGCGGAATTCTCCCAGCTGCTTGCCCACGCGCGATCCTATGTCGAACGGCAGAGGCAGCAGCTCGCCGGATCCCTCGATGAAGCGCTGGCCGACGGCCTTACCGGAGCATCAGCCCGCGACCGCCGCCGGGTCCGCGCGGCCGCCGACGTGATGCTCGGCCGGCGGCGGGTGTTCACCAATGAATGCCATGGCCTGCACTACCCGTTCCTGCCCGCCGATGAGTTCTTCGACCGCGAGCATTTCCCGTGGCTCGAAACCTTCGAGGCGGCGACGGCGGAAATCCGTCGAGAGCTCGAGAGCATTTTGGCCGATCGTGACCCCGGTCTCGCACCTTATGTCGAGCAACCACCGGGCGTCCCGGAAAACAAATGGTCCCCTCTCGACCGGTCCCTCGACTGGAGCGCGCTGCACCTTTGGCGTGACGGCGAGAAGATCGAGGAGGCTTGCGCCCGCGCCCCGAAGACGGCGGAGTTGGTCGAAGGGCTGCCGCTGTGCCGCATTCCTGGCCGCGCGCCGGCGGTCTTCTTTTCGATTCTCCGGGCCGGCAAGCACATCCCGCCGCACACCGGAGTGACGAACGTCAGGGCGATCGTCCATCTCCCGCTTATCGTTCCGGCAGGCTGTACCTTCCGCGTCGGCGGCGAGACTCGGCCCTGGGTCGAAGGGGAGGCGTTCGTCTTCGATGACACGCTCGAGCATGAGGCGCGCAATCCGACGGATCGCGATCGAGCCGTGCTCATCCTCGACGTCTGGAACCCCTATCTGAGCAAGGCCGAACAGGCGATGATCTGCAAGCTCTACGCCGTCTCGGACGCGCACAAGAACGGCTAGGCGCTTTCACGCTGAAGCGCCGCCTCGGCGATCACCCGCAGTGCTTCCCCTTCGCCGCCGTGATCCGCGACCCAGTGCTCTGCCTGCTCGAGCTCAGGGGCGAGCGTCTTTTCGAGCTCGGATCGGCGTTCGAGCCGCATGTCATTGTTGAACGGCACCTGCGGGTCCTTCGAATAAGTGGCGAACAGCGGCCCAGCCAGTATCGCATCGATCTCGCCTTCGTTCATCGGCACACACAGGTGAGCGGCGGCTAGTTTCAGGCAGCGGGCGGGCTCCGCGAAGAAATATTCCCCGTCGAGCGTGCGCGCGTTCGGCAGGCGCGCAATCGCAGCCGCGAAGCCGCGCATCTGGGCCGTCCAGAGCATCGCGGCGCGATCCGCGTCCGATGCGCCATCCAGATTGCCGAGGTAAGCCGCGAGCTGTTCCGTCACTCGCCGCAGCCAGACTCGGTGGCGCTCGTTGCGCATGATGGCGATGAGATAATCGCGAAGCCCCAGGTGAAGCATGATCGCCCGTGCCTGCGGATCGAAGCCCGCAAGCTCGGGCAGGAGGAAATTGACCGGCACGTTCGCCTTCACGACGGTGGGCAGGTCGGCCTGGTATCGCTTCGACAGCATCGCGGCCACCAGGGCCAGTCGCCGCCGATCGGGATTGAGCGCGAGCTGGCGAAGGGCCTGCGGCTCGCGCAGGACCAGGTTGGTCGCCGGCTTGTCGAGCGCCCGGGCGAGCAGCGTCGACCCGCAATGCGCCACATGGAAGATCCAGCCCGTCGGAGCCGGCGACGGTGCCTGTCCGGCGAGCGCGCTCACCGGCACTTGCATCGGGGTGTTGGAGCGCGGCGAAATGCGTCCGTCGAGGAAGATCGAGCGATGGTAGGCGGCGCGGTCCATCGGGACGAAGATCGCCGCATCGCCTTGGAAAGAATGGAGATAATGATCGGGCGAGGAAAAAAGATCGCCAGTAGAGAGCGGCATCGCGGCGGCTATAGCTCGGGTCTCACCCATCGGCTATCTGCTAGCGTGATGCCCAACATACGATTGCCGGAGCCGGGTCGTCCTTACGTGCTCGTGGAGCCCTCGGGCGAGCAGCAGATGGCGGACATCGACCGCTCGCTGATCATCGACCTGTACAAGGCCCACGGCGCGCTGTTGTTCAGAGGCTTCGGCGTCGATGTTTCGGACTTCAGGAACTTCACCCAAGCGCTTTGTCCGACCCACGTGGTCAACGAAATCGGCGGGCGCCTCCCCATCGAGCCCGAGCACAACATTCACACGGCTGCTTCGGGCGTGGGGGCATTCCCGCTCCACTCCGAGCTATCCCGTGAACCGTGGAAGCCCGACGTAGCCTTTTTCGGCTGCCTCTCCGCACCGACCCGCGGCGGCACGACGACGATCTGCGACGGCATCGAACTCGCCCGCGCGATGCCGGAGGAGGTACGGCAGGCCCTGATGGGAAGGCGCCTCTTGTACATGGTGGCGGCCTGGCCCGAGCTGCTCCAATTCTGGCTCGGGGATTCGAATCCGAGCGACGAGAGGCTCAGGAACCCGCCCCCGTGGTGCCCCTTTCAATTTGATCGCAGTGACGGGATCGTGGTGCGCTATTTCTCGCGTCCGGTCCTCCACCGCCCGATGTTTTCCGACGAGTTGGCGTTCGCCAACTTCCTGCTGTTCGCGCGCTTCAAGCTGAATCTGCGCGACTACCCGCTGCTCGATGACGGCAAGCCGGTCCCGGAACCGTGGCTTCAGGCGATAAAGGCGGCGGGCGACCAGGTCGCTGCCGAGGTCGTCTGGCAGGCCGGAGACATGTTGATGCTCGACAATACACGTTTCATGCACGGCCGAACCCCCATCACGGACGCAAGCGAACGGCGCATCGTGACCTTTTTCGGTTTTCTCGACTTCGCCGTTCCCGACCCGGAAGAGCCGCCAAACGCATTATGGCGCCAGGGGAATTTCCGTCCTCCCGTACCGCCGCACATGCGCACCCGAACTCTCGAGGCGCAAGGAGCGACGGGACCCTCGCACTGAGCTATTCCGCGGCTTCGCGGAGACCTTCAGCCGCAGTCAGTACGAGCTGACCATCACCCTCATCGACCCGAACGACCGACCCGTCGGGAATTTCGCCCGCAAGGATTTTGTCGGCGAGCGGGTCCTGCAGATATTTCTGCACCGCGCGCTTGAGCGGCCGCGCGCCATAGACGGGATCGTAACCAACGCGGCCGAGCCAGGCGCGCGCGGCGTCGGTGAGCTCGAGCCGGATCTTGCGGTCCTCGAGCAGCTTGCCCAGCCGTGCGATCTGGATGTCGACGATCGGGCCCATGTGTCCCGCGCTGAGGCGGTGGAACAGGATGATCTCGTCGAGACGGTTGAGGAACTCGGGACGGAAATGGCCGCGGACGACCTCCATCACCTGCGGCTCGATTTTCTCGACCGGTTCGTCCTCGCCGAGAGCGGCTAGATATTGCGAGCCAAGGTTCGAAGTCAGGATGATGATCGTGTTGGTGAAATCGACCGTGCGACCCTGGCCGTCGGTCAGTCGCCCGTCGTCAAGCACTTGAAGAAGCACGTTGAACACGTCGCCATGAGCCTTCTCGACCTCGTCGAACAGAACGACCTGATAGGGCCGCCGCCGAACCGCTTCGGTTAGAACCCCGCCTTCTTCATAACCAACATAACCCGGCGGAGCGCCGATCAGCCGGGCGACGGCATGCTTCTCCATGAACTCGCTCATGTCGATGCGGACCATCGCGTGCGCGTCGTCGAACAGGAATTCCGCAAGCGCCTTCGTCAGCTCGGTCTTGCCGACGCCCGTGGGGCCGAGGAACAGGAATGAGCCCAATGGCCGGTTGGGGTCCTGCAGGCCCGCGCGGGCGCGCCGCACGGCGGCGGACACGGCCTTCACCGCATCTTCCTGGCCGATCACGCGGG
>DASVXR010000120.1:0-1878 GCA_036392595.1 Sphingomicrobium sp. | reverse complement strand
CGGGACTCTCGTGGACATTTTCCGCGATGATCCGCGAGCATCGCTGCTCGGAACGGATGCGCTGCGCGACGGCGTCGATGTCCCCGGCGAATCGCTGCGGCTGGTTGTCATGGAGCGGGTACCGTGGCCCCGCCCGACGGTCCTTCACGCAGCGCGCCGCATGGCAGGAGGCGGAAGCGCTTACGACGACCGCGTCGTCCGCGCGCGGCTTGCGCAGGCGTTCGGGCGGTTGATCCGCCGGCAGGGCGACTGTGGAGTCTTCGTGATCCTCTCGGCAGCGATGCCTTCGCGCCTCCTCACGGCCTTTCCCGTGGGCGTCCCCATCCGGCGAATCCCGCTCGACCAGGCGATCGCTCGAGTGGAGGAGCGGCTTGCATTCACCCCCGCTCGCGAGACAGAAACGGTGAAGTGACCCAACTCACCGTTCTGCGGCATGCGAAATCCAGCTGGGACCATCCCGGACTCGACGATTTCGACCGGCCGCTGAACGACCGCGGGCGCAAGGCTGCGCGGCGGCTCGGCCGCGAGCTCAAGCAGCGCAAAATCCGCTTCGACCATGTGATCGCGAGCCCGGCCGTCCGAGTGCGCGAGACGATCGAGGAGCTGGCCAAAGGCTATGGCGAGCTGCCCGAGCCCCGCTTCGACTCACAGATTTACGGAGCCGGCGCGGAAGCCCTGCTGCACGTCGTCCGGCACATTCCGGAGACGGTCCATGCGCCCTTGCTCGTCGGCCACAATCCGGGCTTGCAGGAGCTGGTGCTGGCGCTCGCCCGCGACGGCGGCGACGGATTGCGCAGCCGCGTCTCCGAGAAATTTCCGACTGCGGCTCTCGCGCTAATCGAGCTCTCGGCCACGCGCTGGGACGAGGTCGAGACGCAGTCCGGAACGATCGTCGAGCTGCTTCTTCCGCGCGAGCTCGACTAGAGGTCGAGCGCCGAAGCCAGGCTGTTGCGCAGCGCGACGAGCCGATCGACATCGATGGCGGGGCGGTGCTGCGGCTCCGGATCCGCTTGTGACTGAACCGTCTCGCGGACCGCGGTGGCGACTTCGACGCCCTGTGCTTCCTTGCCGCGCAGCAGTTTTTGGACGCCGCGGACCGTATAGCCTTCCTGGTTGAGCAGGCGATGAATTCGCCGCGCGAGCTCGACATCCTCGGGACGATAATAGCGCCGGTTGCCGGCGCGCTGCATCGGCCTCAGCTGGGGAAAGCGCGTTTCCCAATAGCGCAGGACATGCTGAGGGACGCCCAGCTCCAGCGACAGCTCGCCAATCGTCAGAAGTGCGCCGGGATCCTTCTGGCCGGCGGTCGCCAACTTAGCCCTTCGCGATCCGGTCGCGCATGATCTGGCTGGCGCGGAACGTCATCACCCGACGCGGCGCGATCGGCACTTCGACGCCAGTCTTGGGGTTGCGACCGATGCGCTGCCCCTTGTCGCGCAGTATGAAGGTTCCGAAGCCGGAGACCTTCACATTCTTTCCGTCGGCGAGCGAGTGGCACATGTGGTGCAGGACGCGCTCGACCAGGCCGGCGCTTTCCGCGCGCGACAGGCCGAGCTTGCGGTGCACGATGTCCGCAAGATCCGCCCGTGTCAGAGTCCCGTTGACCCCCGCTTCCCGGCTCAGCCGCGCGATGCCCAGATCGGCCATTATATTCTCTCCCGTGATCGCCGGCGCCCCCCGGCTTTCAGTTTCAGGTTCGTAACGGAACTTCAACGCAACGGCAATGCGCCACAATCGTTGAAATGCCTAACTTTTTCAATACCTGAGCGCTGCCGCGCCCCATGTAAAGCCACCGCCCATTGCTTCCAGCACGACGACGTCGCCGCGCTTGATTCGACCGTCTCTTACCGCAGTATCGAAAGCCAGCGGAACCGATGC
>DASVXR010000119.1:0-4263 GCA_036392595.1 Sphingomicrobium sp. | reverse complement strand
GCCGCTGACCGAGGGCGACACGGTCGCGACGACAGGCCACCAGCGGATCAACGCCGACATGCCGGACAACATCCGGCAATTGCTCAACGCGCCCGCCTTCGCGTTGCAGGAGCTTCGGCTGGTCGTCGTCACGACCGTGCCGAAGGGCATCGTCCACATCGACGGCAAGACGACGGTCGAGCTGCTGCCCGAATATAAGGCCGTCGACGGGCAGCGCCGGGCGGACGTCACCTATGACGACCTCGGCGGGATGCGGAGTACGATCGACGCGCTGCGCGAGATGGTCGAGCTTCCGCTGCGGCACCCCGAGCTGTTCCAGCGGCTGGGGGTCGATCCGCCCAAGGGCGTGCTGCTCCACGGCCCGCCGGGCACCGGCAAGACCTTGCTCGCGCGAGCGGTCGCGAACGAGAGCGCCGCAAAATTCTTCCACATCGCCGGGCCGGAGATCATGGGATCGGCCTATGGCGAGAGCGAGCGGCGGCTTCGCGAGATCTTCGAGCAGGCCGCGCAATCGGCACCCTCGATCATCTTCATCGACGAGATCGATTCGATCGCTCCCAAGCGCGCGCAGGTGACCGGCGAAGCGGAAAAGCGCCTCGTTGCGCAGCTGCTCACTTTGCTCGACGGCATGGAGCCGCGGCAGAATACCGTGGTCATCGCCGCGACCAACCGGCCCGAGGCGCTCGACGAGGCGCTTCGCCGCCCCGGCCGCTTCGACCGCGAGATCGTGGTCGGAGTGCCCGACCAGCCCGGCCGGCGCGAGATCCTCGGAATCCACACGCGCGGAATGCCGCTCGCACCGGATGTCGACCTCGATGAGCTGGCGCGGCGAACCTATGGCTTCGTCGGCGCGGACCTGGCAGCCCTGACCCGGGAGGCGGCGCTGGAGGCGGTGCGGCGGATCATGCCGCGGATCAACCTCGCCGAGGAGATGATCCCGGCCGAAGTGCTCGACGCTCTGTCGGTCGAGCCTCGGGATTTCGACAATGCGCTGAAGCGGGTCCAGCCGTCCGCCATGCGCGAGGTCATGGTCGAGGCGCCGACCATCCGCTGGGACGATATCGGCGGGCTCGACCAGGCCAGCGATCGGCTGCGCGAGGGCGTCGAGCTTCCGCTGAAGCACCCCGAGGCGTTCTGCAGGCTCGGAATCCGTCCGGCCAAGGGTTTCCTGCTCTACGGGCCGCCGGGTACCGGCAAGACCTTGCTCGCCAAGGCCGCGGCGCGGGAGAGCGAGGCCAATTTCATCGCCACCAAGTCGTCGGACCTCCTCAGCAAATGGTACGGCGAGAGCGAGCAGCAGATCGCCCGGCTGTTCAACCGCGCCCGCCAGGTCGCGCCGACCATCATTTTCATCGACGAGATCGACAGCCTCGTGCCGGCGCGCGGCGGCGGCCTTGGCGAGCCGCAGGTCACCGAGCGGGTGGTCAACACGATCCTCTCCGAGATGGACGGCCTCGAGGAGCTGCAGAATGTCGTCGTCATCGGCGCCACCAACCGGCCGACTTTGGTCGACCCGGCGCTGCTTAGGCCGGGCCGCTTTGACGAGCTGATCTACGTCGGCGTGCCCGACACGGCCGGAAGGCGGCGAATCCTTGCGATCCATACGCGCAACATGCCGCTGGCCGACGACGTCGATCTCGAATCGATCGCCCGTCGCACGGAGCGGTTCACCGGAGCGGACCTCGAAGACCTGGTTCGCCGCGCCGGCCTCACCGCGCTTCGCCGAGGGCTCGACACCGGCAAGGTTTCGATGGCCGATTTCGAGACCGCTCTCGTCGAGACCCGTGCGTCGGTCACCCCCGAGATGCTGGACGAATATGAGCGGATCCAGGACACGCTGAAGAGCGAAGCGACTCGGCCGCTCGGCGGAATCGGTTTCGTGCTCCCCGGGATGCTTCACCCGCGTTCCGGAGGGAAGGAAGGCAGCTAGTCGGCCAGGCTGCCTCGGGCCCAGCCCGCCAGGCCGATCAGCAGGAACGCGAAGGCGACGAAGGGCAGGTCGTGGCCCAAGCCGTAGAGGCTGATTCCGAGAGCCGGCGCGAGCACGTAGCTGATCCCGTTGGCCGAAGTGATGAGGCCTGCGACGGCGCCCTGCTCGGCAAGCGGGACGGCGAGTGAGGCGCCCGCGGTAAATCCCGGGCGGGTGAAGCCGAAGCCGAGCGAGGCGAGCGCGAAGCCCATGGTTATGCCGTAAAGCTGGCTGGACGCGGTCGTCCAAACGAGGCCGGCAGCGGCGATGAGCGCGCCCCACAGGATCAGCGAGCGCGGGCTGAGGCCGAGGCGCGGAATCAGGCCCCACTGCGCTCCCAGGGTCGCCACCGCGCCGGCCATCATCACGATGGAGATCGGCCCTTCCGACCCTGAGGGAGTGAGCTTCAGCCGGTCGATGATGAAGAAGCCGAGGCACGTCAGCGTCGCAGCCTGGGCATGGCCCGCGACGACCCCGGCGACGATCCATGGCCGGACTCGCGGGTCGCTCCACTTGAGCCGGGCCGAGCGCCTCGGCGCCGTCGCCGCGACCACGCTCGCCCCCGTCGGGGGAGTCGCCGTCGAGGGATAGCTCATCGCCGCGCCATGCCCGACACGGCGGCCGTAGCGGTCGTTGGGAAGCCAGAGGATGATCGCCGTCACCACGCAGATCGCAATCACGGCGAAGGCGAAGAGCGGCCCGGCGAGGCCGACCAGCGGGAGCACGAACAGCGGAGCGACCGCGGGCCCGATGATCGTTCCGAGGCCGAACGACGAGGAAAGCGCCGACAGCGCCGCGACTCGGCCGCTGCGCCTGGTCTTGGACGCGAGATAGGCCTGAGTCGCCGAGGGGGTAGCGCAGCCGAGGCCGCCGTAGATGCCGCGAAAGACGGCGAAGAGGCTGAAGGTCAGAGCTCCGCCGATCCAGCCGTGTAGCCCCGCGTAGAGGGCGATTCCGCACAGGATCATCGATGCGATGAACCCGCTGACGCCCATGACGGTGAGCGCCTTTCGGCCATGATGGTCGCTCTTCACCGCCCAATAAGGCGCGAGCAGCACCCACAGCACGGCCGACCAGGTGTAGGCCACCGCGACCCAGAAGTCGGCGATCCCGACCTCGCGGCCGATCGCCGGCATCACCGACTGCAGCGCCGTATTCCCCGAGGAGGCGACGAGCATGGCCATGTAGAGCAAAGTGAAATGCGCCGGGCTCAGCGCGGTCGCGCCGACTCCGCGGGAACGAGCGATGGAGGCCACGAAGCCGCGCTTACGAATTCGCGGGCGCAAGCGGAACCTCCCGTCGCATTCATGAGCTTTGCCGCGGTGGAAAACTTGCCAAGCGGCAGTTCATTTGCCAACGCTCGCCCGCCTCTGACCCCAACGGAGCCACCATGCCGACCTCATCCGCGCGAACGTTGAAAGGACACCGGCGCCTCGAGCGCCGCCGCGACCGCCGTTCGCCCAGCCCGCAGTGGGAGTTCCTTCGCGGGTTCATCAAGAACCCCGTGATGGTCGGCTCGATCATCCCGTCGAGCAAGGTGCTGATCGAGAAGATGCTCCGCCCGGTCGACTGGGAGAATACGAAGCTGTTCGTCGAATATGGGCCCGGTGTCGGCACGTTCACGAGGCCGGTGCTCGAGCGGCTCTCGCCCGACGCCAGGCTGGTGACGATCGATACCAACCCGGACTTCACCCGATATCTCAGGGAAGCGATCGACGACGAGCGGCTGGTGCCTGTCACCGGCTCGGCGGCCGACGTCGAGAAGATCCTTGCCGATCGCGGCCTTGGCGATGCCGATTACGTGCTTTCCGGCCTACCTTTCTCGACGCTTCCGCCCGGCGTCGGCGACGCAATTGCCGAAGCGACGGCGAAGGTGATCCGCCCGGGCGGCGCCTTCCTCGTCTATCAGTTCAGCCCGAAGGTGAAGGACTTCATCAACCCGCACTTCGATCGCATCGAACGCGGCTTCGAATGGGTGAACGTTCCGCCCGCGACCTTGTTCTGGGCCTACAAGGACGAGCCGGCCGACTAACGCTCCAGCCGGAAATTGAGGCGACGCGTCACCGTATAATCGAGAACGTTCACGAGGAAGTGCGACACCGCCCATTTGAGGCGGCGCCACGGGTTCGCGCGCTTCCGGTGCAGCTCCGGCGTGATCCAGCGGCTTTGCGCGACCTCGCCGTCGAAATAGGAGCGCATCAGCTCGGCGAAAGCAGCATCCTTCACCCGCAGCATCACCTCCAGGTTGATATAGAGGCTGCGGTAATCGAAGTTCGATGAGCCGACGTAAACGA
>DASVXR010000118.1:0-6194 GCA_036392595.1 Sphingomicrobium sp. | reverse complement strand
GCAAAGCCGCGGACGGGGCCCGAACCGAAATAGGCCATGATGCTGGCCGAGATGACGTGGGTCACGTTGGCGTCGAAAATGGCCCGGAACGCCTCGTGATAGCCGGTCTCGACCGCGTCGATCAGCCTTCGGCCGCGCCTGATTTCCTCGCGGATGCGCTCGTTGATCAGGACGTTCGCGTCCACCGCGGCGCCGATGGTGAGGATGAACCCGGCGATTCCCGGAAGCGTGAGTGTCGCATTGAAGATCGCCATGATCCCCAGGATCAGGAAGGCGTTCACCACCAGCGCGATGTTCGCATAGATCCCGAAGCGGCCGTAGGTCACCAGCATGAAGATGATCACACCGACGACCGACACGATCGACGCGATCGCGCCCTTGTGGATCGAGTCCTGACCGAGCTCCGCGCTTACCGTCCGCTCCTCGATGACGTTCAGCTTCACCGGTAGCTTGCCCGAGGCGAGGCTGACCGCGAGGTCGTTCGCGCTCTGAACGGTGAAGCTGCCCGTGATCTGCGCCCTGCCGCCGAGGATGGGTTCGTTGATGTTCGGCGCGGAGAGGACCTTGTCATCGAGGATGATCGCGAACGGCTTGCCGACATTCTCCTGGGTCGTCCGGCCGAAGCGGCGAGCGCCCGTCGAATCGAAGGTTATTTCGATGTCAGGGCGGCCATCCTGGTCGAAGCCCTGCGTCGCCCGCGAGATCTGCTCGCCGGAGACCATGACGCGGCGCTTGACCGCGATGAAGCCATTGCCTTCGGCCATGGGCAGCACCTGGCTCCCCGGAGGCGCCCGGCCCTGCTGGACGTCCTGCGGGTTGGCCTCGAGGTCGACGAGCTTGAACTCCAGCCGTGCGGTCTGGCCGATCAGCTTCTTCAGCGCCTCGGGGTCCTCGACCCCCGGCACTTCGACGAGAATCCGGTTGCCGCCTTCGGTAACGACGGTGATTTCCTTGGTTCCCCCCGGGTCGATTCGACGGCGCACGACGTCGCGGGCGACCCCCATCGCATCCTTGAGCGCCCTCACCGTCCCGTCGGGCGTGGGAGTCATCACGATACGCGTGGAATCGACGACCTGAACGTCCCAGTCGCGATTGCCGGTCAGCTGCACCGGCTTGGTCAGGTTCCGCATCCGCTCGACCGCGGCATCGACTTGGGTCGGATCGCGAACCATAAACGAGAGGCGACCGCCCGCGGTCGAGATGTCCCCAACCTCGATTCGCGGCGCTCGGCGAAGCTCGGTCGAGACCGAATCCTCCATGCCCTGGAGCCGCTGCTTCAGCGCGTCGCGGGCGTCAGCCTCGAGCAGCAGGTGGCTTCCACCGGCGAGGTCGAGGCCGAGGCTGATCTTGTACTGCGGAAGCCACTTCGGCCAGCTCGCGGCGGCGGGCGTCCCGGCGATCAGGCTCGGAATCGAGAAGAGCACGCCCAGCGCGATGACGAGCCCGATCAGCCAGACCTTCCAGCGCGGGAATTCGAGCATCAGTCGTTCGCCGGCTTCGTCGTTGGGTTGAGAACGGCGGTGATCGTCGATTTGACGACGCGGATCCTGACGTTCTGCGCGATCTCGACCTCAGCTTCGTCATCGCTGACCTTGGTCACCCGGCCTCGAATCCCGCCGCCGGTGATGACCTCGTCGCCCTTCTTCACCGCCGCGATCTCGGCCTGGTGCTGCTTCACTCGCTGCTGCTGGGGACGGATCATCAGCACATAGAAGATGACGAAGATGAGCAGCCACGGGGCGAGGCCCAGGAGCATCTGGGCGGTGCCGCCGGGCGCTCCGGCGGGTGCTGTCTGCATCATCAGCAAGGTCGGTGAGCTGGACATCGAATGTAAGGCGGCTTTCCTTGAAATGGTCGGGGCGACTGGATTCGAACCAGCGACCTCCACACCCCCAGTGTGATGCGCTACCAGGCTGCGCTACGCCCCGACTGCGGCGCATCTAGGCAGGCACTCCATTCGAGGCAAGGTGTGGGGAGGTCAAGTGGCTCGGCGGCGGAGAAAAAGAGGCGGACAAAGGATCGTCGGCCGGCTGATCACGGCCCTGCTCGCCCTCCCCGCTGCCTACCTCGTCGCTGCCCTCTTCGGCTCGCTCATTCCCGTGAACGGCGAATGGAAAGAAGCGGAAAGCGGAACAACGGTCTACATTGCCGACAACGGGATTCATGCGGACATCGTCATGCCGGTCAAGGCGGACGGCCTCGACTGGGAGCCGCTGGTCCCCAGGACCGGCTTCGCCGCAGCGGACCCGAGCTCCCGCTGGATCGCCTTCGGCTCCGGGGAGGAGCGGGTTTATTTCAACACTCCGACCTGGTGGGACATCACTCCGCGGACGATATGGTCGGCCGTGACGGGCGGCCGGCGAGTGATGCACGTCGAATATGTCGCGGATCCGGGCTACGCGGTCCGGGAGATCCGCCTGAGGCCCGAGGAATATCGCCGCCTCTGGACTGCGATCCGCGCGGACTTCGAGCTGGACCGACGCGGACGGCCCGAACATCTCAGCCATCCGGGCTACGGCTGCTGCGACGCCTTCTATCGAGCGACGGGAAAGGAAAGCGCGTTCCGCACGTGCAACACCTGGGTAGCGAAGTGGCTGCGCCTCGCCGGCGTCAAGACCAGCCTCTGGCCGCCGTTCGTCCAGGGGCTGGTCTGGCGCTATCGGAGGGTCGAAGCCTAGCGCGTTACTTCGTCTTGGGCTTCGCGGCTGCCTCGATCTCGGCCTTGCTCATGCCGATGACGAGGCCCTTGTCGCCCATGGCGAGGCTCTTGAGCGGGATCGTCACCTGCACCTTGCCGGTGTCGACGACCGCACCCTTGGCGCTCACGGACTTGATCGTTCCGACCGAATTGCCGTTGGCGTCGGAAACGGTGGCGCCGGCCTTTACGTCCGCCTTGGTCACAACCTTCGTTTTCGCTGAGGCGTCCCCTTCAGCGGTGGCCTGGCCGGCCGCGTCCGCCTGGCCCGGCGTAACCCCGACCTGGCCCGGTGCCGTTCCGGCTTGACCCGGCGTGGTGCCGGCTTGTCCGGGGGCCGTCCCCGCCTGGCCCGGTGCAGCGGCTTGCGGTGCGATCGTCGGTTGCACGCTGTTAGGCGTGACGCCCGCCTGCCCAGGTGCAGTGCCGGCCTGGCCTGGAGTGGTGCCGGCCTGCCCCGGCGCGGTCCCCGCCTGGCCCGGCGCGGTGGCCTGCGGTGCTGCGGTGGTTTGCTCAGTCGTCGTGGCGGCAGGAGCCTCCGTTGCGTTTGCGTCCGCCTTCACGTCAGCGTTCGCCTTTGTCCGGGAGCTCTTCTTGGAGGCCGCCTGGGCGGGCGTGAGCCCATCCTGGGAGTAAACTTCGACTTCGGCCTTCGGCGCGGCCTTGGCGCCTGCCTTGGTCGTGCTTTTCTTCTTCGAGGCCTTCTCGGCCGGAGTCTGGCCTTCCTGCGTGTCGGTCTGAGCGCCGGCGGTCGGCTGAGCGCTGCCTCCGGACGTCGATTGTGCATTCGCGGCGATCGGCATTGCGATGACAGCGGCCGCGGCGAGCAAGCTGAGTTTCAAGCTCATTTTGTCCTCCTCCGATATGGGATGGAGGCGTAACGGGCTCACCCCGTTCGAGACGCAGCCGTCGCGGTGAGCCGTTCGGCAGCGGGGTTGGTTCGTGGCTGTTTAAAGCACGTGTTTAAAGCACGTAACGGCTGAGGTCGGCGTTCCGAGCGATTCCGGCCAGCTGCTTCTCGACGAAGGCGGCGTCGATGACGAGACTTTCGCCGCGCCGGTCCTCGGCGTCGAAGCTCACGTCCTCGAGCAATTTCTCCATCACCGTCTGGAGGCGGCGTGCGCCGATATTCTCGACCGCTTCGTTGACCTCCGCCGCGATCCGGGCGAGCGCCTCGATACCGTCGTCGGCGAACTCGATCGTCACGCCCTCCGTGCCCAGAAGCGCCTGATATTGCTCGGTGAGGCTCGCGCGGGTCGCTGACAGGATCCGCACGAAATCCTCCTGGGTCAGCGCCTTCAGCTCGACACGGATGGGAAGACGACCCTGTAGCTCGGGCAGCAGGTCCGCGGGCTTGGCGATGTGGAACGCGCCCGAGGCGATGAACAGGATGTGGTCCGTCTTCAGCGGTCCGTACTTGGTCGCGACGGTCGTCCCTTCGATGAGGGGCAGAAGGTCGCGCTGAACGCCTTCGCGGCTGACCGAGCCGCCCCGGACGTCGCTGACGGCGATCTTGTCGATCTCGTCGATGAAGACGATCCCGTTCGCCTCCGCGTCCGCAAGAGCGGCGCGGTTGATGTCGTCCGGATCGATGCGCTTGTCGGCCTCTTCGTCGGTCAGCCGGGCGAAGGCGTCGGGCACCTTGAGCTTGCGCCGAGCGCGCGGCTGCTGGCCGGCGAGCTTGCCCATCATCGAGCGCAGGTCGAACACCTGGGCGCCCATTCCGGGAATCTCGAAGGGCAGCGCGGGCTGCTCGTCCACTTCGATCTCGACCTCGGCCTTATCGAGGCTTCCGTCGGTAAAGCGCTCGCGAAAGCTCTGGCGGGTGGCCTCGCTCGATCCCTTGCCCGTCAGCGCGTCGAGCAGCTTGTCCATCGCCGCTTCCTCCGCCGCCGAACGAACCTTGTTGCGGCGGCGCTCACGCTCCAGCCGTACCGCTTCCTCGACGAGGTCACGGGCGATCTGCTCGACGTCGCGGCCGACATAGCCCACTTCCGTGAACTTGGTCGCCTCGACCTTCACGAAAGGCGCGTCGGCGAGCTTCGCCAGGCGCCTGCTGATCTCCGTCTTCCCGCAGCCGGTGGGGCCGATCATCAGGATGTTCTTCGGAGTGACCTCGTCGCGCAGCTCCGGCGAGAGCTGCTGCCGGCGCCAGCGGTTGCGGAGGGCGACCGCGACGGCGCGCTTGGCGTCGTCCTGGCCGACGATGTGGTGGTCAAGCGCGGCGACGATCGCCTTGGGAGTGAGCTTGTCCTTCAGCACTTCAGACGAGTCCCCGCCGCTTGAGGGGATGGAGGCGTGATAGTTCATTTGAGCGATAGATTGGAGGCGTGCCGACCTGCTTCAAGCGGTGCAGCGGAAGCTCTCGAAGAAGCGCTTCTGCGAGGCGACGATGCGGGCGATGGTCGCGGGCACCGGTGTCGTGTCCCACTGGTCGAGCTCGAATGTGCCGCCAAGGATGATGCCGTCGGGCCGGGGGAACATGTAGCCGGGGCCTCCCGTGACTGCATATTGAACCTCTGGTTGCGGCTCCAAGATGGCGAGCTGGCCGCGCGCCGGGCGAAGCTCGGTATCGCCGAACAGCTCCCGGCTGCCGAGGCCGGTGCAGTTGAACACCAGCGCCCCCGGCAGGCTGGCGATGTCCGCCGGCGTGGCGAAGCGCCGCACTTCGACCCTGCCCCCGGCGATCTGCAGGTCGCGGAGCATCTGCCGAAGGTAGCGGCCGGTCTCGACGTACATGGTGTCGTAGCGGAGCACGTTCTCCAGCGGGAATGGGTGCTCGGCTCGCGTCAGCAGGCGGTTGACCGGCGGGAAGTTCGCCACCGGCATGGACTCCGGAGTGTCCGTCTCGACATAGGTCGGCAGCCAGCGGATCCCGTAATCGTCGCCGACCATGACCTGGAACCGCCGCCAGCTGTAATCGAGCGCCCGGGCGAACTGCGTCCGGAACTCCGGAGTGACCGCGTCGTCGCGAAACACGGCATAGGGGTGGAACTGCCCTCCGGCGATGTTCGAGGTCGTGTCGGGCGGAAGGGCGGCGGCGTAGATGGTCACCTGAAAACCGGCTTCCTGCACCAGCCGCGCGGTCGAGAGGCCCATGACGCCCGCCCCGATCACCGCGACCGGTCCGCTGTGGCCCTGCAACCCCAGCTCGGTGGCAAGCCTGGAGCTTCCCCAGCTCAGCGTGATCCCTCCCCCGCCGTGGCCGTAATTGTGGACCAGGCGCTTCTCCCCGAGTTGCTCCGCGCGGACGACGAAGCCGGTGCGGCGATAGGGCCTCAGCCCCGCCATGGTGCGGATCACTCGGCTTTCGTCGACCTTGACCGGCGGCAGCGGCGTGCAGCCGCGATAGCTGCGCGTTCCGACCGTCGCGCAGCCAGTAAGGAGCGCGGCTGACCCTGCGGCGAAGGTTCGGCGGTCGAGCAACACGCGGCCAGCCTAGCCGCCGGTTGCGTCAGCCTTCAATCGTCTCGATGGTCAGCCGGTCGTTGGTGAAGAC
>DASVXR010000117.1:0-3578 GCA_036392595.1 Sphingomicrobium sp. | reverse complement strand
GTCTTCTGCTTCTCGTCCTTCTCGTAATCGCTCGGGTCGAACGTCTTCACCAGCTTGTCGACCGCGATGTAGAGGTCCGACTTGTCGTCGGTGGGACCCGAGATGATGAGCGGGGTCCGAGCCTCGTCGATCAGGATCGAGTCCACCTCGTCGACGATCGCGAAATTGAACGGCCGTTGGACCATCTGGTCGCGGCTGTATTTCATATTGTCGCGGAGATAGTCGAAGCCGAGCTCGTTGTTCGTCGCGTAGGTGATGTCGGCATTGTAGGCGTCGCGCCGCTCCTGGTCGGTCAGGTTGGGCACGATGACGCCGACGTTCATCCCGAGGAAGCGGTAGATCTGCCCCATCCAGTCCGCGTCGCGGCGGGCGAGGTAATCATTGACGGTCACGACGTGGACGCCCTTGCCTTCGAGCGCGTTCAGATAGACCGCGAGGGTAGCGACGAGCGTCTTTCCTTCGCCGGTCTTCATCTCGGCGATCTCGCCTCGGTGGAGCGCGATTCCGCCGATCAGCTGGACGTCATAGTGGCGCTGCCCCAGCGTCCGGATCGCCGCCTCGCGAACGGTCGCGAACGCTTCGGGAAGGAGGTCGTCGAGCGGTTCCCCACCCGCGAGCCGCTGGCGGAAGAGGTCCGTCTGGGCGCGCAGCTCGTCATCCGAGAGCGCCTGGATCGAGGGCTCGAGGCCGTTGACTGCGTCGACATATTTTCCAAGGCCGCGGACATAGCGATCGTTGGCCGATCCGAAGATGCTCTTTGCCAATCCGGCTAACATGAAATTCCCTTAAAAACCCGTGCGTTCCTGAAAGGGCGAAATCCTCTCGCCGGACGCTGGGAAATTGTGCCCGGCGATGTAAGGAGCGCCCCAGCGCTAGTCAATTAAGGGGAAGCTGAATGGGCCTGGCCGGCGGATGCATGTGCGGCGCGGTGCGCTACGAGCTCATAAGCGAGCCCTTCGACGCGGGCTGGTGCCACTGCCGAACATGCCAGCTGAACAGCGGCGCGCCTGCCATGGTCTTCGCCAGCGTTCCGGAAGGCGATCTCGTCTGGACAAGGGGGGCGGACAAGGTGCGCTCAATCGCTTCTTCGAGCTTCGGCCACCGAAGCTTTTGCGGCGAATGCGGAACGCCCTTCCTGATGAAGGTGGACCATCAGCCGGAAACGGTGGACTTCAGCGTCGCGACCCTGGACGACCCCGAAGCCATCCGCCCGGGTTTCCACATTTTCTGGGGAAGCAAGATTGCCTGGTTCAACCCTTGTGACAACCTGCCCAAGCACGAGAGATTCCGGCCCGACACGCGTGGGCTGGAAGGTGTCGAACCGCCCGGCGGCTCGTCAGGCGGCGGATGACGAGGATGTGTCCAGGTTCGCCTCGAGCCACTGCTGGATCTGGCTGCGGGGCGCAGCGCCGACCTTTTGAGCGATGGGCTGGCCGCCCTTGAACAGCAGCATAGTGGGGATGCCGCGCACTCCGTAGCGGACGGGGATGTCCGGATTCTCGTCAATGTTGAGTTTGGCGACAGTGACCTTGTCGCCGAGGTCGTTGGCGATTTCTTCGAGCGCCGGGGCGATCATCCGGCACGGCCCGCACCATTCCGCCCAGAAGTCCACCAGGACTGGCCCCTCGGCGCCCAGCACATCATTTGCAAAGCTCTGGTCCGTAACGGTCTTCGTGGCCATGGCGGCGATTCTCCTGCGAATGGTTGACGGCCATATGGGCACTTCGCCGGTGCCTCTCAAGGCGCAACTTCATGGAGCAGTGGACCGGCCGTGTAGAGCAGGGCCGCGGATATCTCGCGGCCCGGGAAGATCACCCGAAGCGCTTCCACATAGGCTTCCATCTGGCGCCGGTGCGATACCGGGATTTGCTCCGTCGAGCCGTGCACTTTCCCTGTCTTGAAGTCGATGACCGATACGCGCGCCTCCTCGACGAGCAAGCGGTCGATCGTACCGGCAATCACGCGCCCGTCCGGCAGTGTCGCGGCGAGCGGGGCCTCTCCGAGCGACCCAGGCCCGAAGACCGCCGAGAAGCGCTCATCGGAGAGAATTCCGCAGACCTGGTCAACTATCTCCCGGCGCGGGCCCTCATCCTCGACGCCCGCGCTATGTTCCAGCCAGTGAAGGGCGGCGGCCGCCCGCGAATCCGGACCGACGCCCGCCAGCCGCTCGAACAGCTGGTGGATGATAGTACCGCGCCGGGCGGCGGCGCGCATCGCCTCGCTCGGCGGCGGAGCGGCTTCATCGTCGAGCGCAATGGCCGAGGGAGCGAGCGGGCGCGGCGGGCGGGCTTCTGGAGGAGCCGGCTGACGCGCCCAGTCCGGCACGGCGATGGGCGGAAGCTGAACCTTTTCGCGCTGCTTCCTCGGTCTGACGTGCGACGCGGAGCCATAAACCAAGCCGCCTTGCAGCATTGGCATAGCGTCGAGTTTTGCCATCGCCCGCTCGACGACCCGGTGCCAACAATTCTCCGGCCGCGGGTCCGAGCCGTCCTTCTTCGGCTTCGGCGCGACTCCGCTGACGATCAGCCGGTCCGCGGCGCGGGTGAGCGCGACGTAGAGCAGCCGCCAATGCTCCTCCAGGTCGCGCGCTTCCTCGCGCTGAATGACCTCCTGGAACGGGGAGCAACGTTCGTCCTTCTTCGGCCGAAGGAGCGGTGCGGTCGCGCCCGGAGCGATCTCTAGATCGAGCGTCACTGGCGTTCGCCCTAGCCTCGCCGGGTCGGCAGTGGCGTCTGCGAGGATCACCACGGGAGCTTCGAGGCCCTTTGCGCCGTGGACGGTCATCACCCGAACCTCGTTCGCCGGCTGTCCTGGATCGCGCTGCACGTCCACCGTTCCGCGGGAGAACCAGGCGATGAACCGGTCGAGCGAGGGTACCTCGTTGCGCTCGAACTCCAGCGCGCTGTTCATCAGCTCGTCGATGGCGTCGCGCGAAGCCATGCCAAGGCGGGAGTATAGTTTCCGGCGGCCCTGAAGCGGACCCGACAGGATCGTCTCGAGGAAGCGCGTCGGAGTTGCATAGTCGGCGATGGCAAGCAGCGCGGAAAGCGAGTCGTGAGCCTCGATGAATTCCCCGGTGCGCCGCCGAAGCTCCCGCCACAGCGACGAAGGCCGGCCATATGCCAACTCCCGCAGCCGGTCCTGGTCCCAGCCGATGAGCGGGGAGACGAGCAGGCAGGCGAGGCTGAGGTCGTCGTTCGGCTGAACCGCGAACTTCATCGCGGCGAGCAGGTCCTGCACGGCGAGCGGCTCGTGTAGGTGCAGCCGGTCCACGCCCGCGACCGGCACGCCCCTGCCAAAGAGCCGGGCGACGATCAGCGAGGCGAGCTCACCGCGACTGCGGACAAGCACGAGGATGTCGCCGGGAGTCAGCGGCCGCCCGGTCGAAGCGAGCACGGGTGCTTCGTCGACGAGCTGCTGGATGCGCTCGGCTAGGTGATCGGCGTAGAAACGGTCCCGGAGGCTGACCCAGCGCTCCTCGCCCTCGTCGGACTCGTCCTCGAAATCCTCGACCGCCAAAGGCTGCCACAGCTCCACCTGCCCGGGACGGTCCGCGTGGTGCGCGCGATGCGCGTCTG
>DASVXR010000116.1:0-15610 GCA_036392595.1 Sphingomicrobium sp. | reverse complement strand
CGATCGGCTTGCGGTCGGAATCGGGACCGAGGCCGACGAGGTTGGAAACATAGCGCTGAAGGCGCGAAGCTTCGCTCTCGACCGCCGAGACGAACCCCCGGTCGCTGGAGCCCGCACGCCGCTGTTCGCGCGCCGCGCTGGTGAGGGCGGAGAGGCCGGGCGTCAGATCGTTTCCGATCGACTCGAGGAGCACGGAGCGGAGGCGGTCCTCCTCGCGGATTCGGGCGAAGTCGCGGGACTCGCGCTCGAGGCGGGCGCGTTCCAGCGCGAGCGCGAGCTGGTCGAGGAGATTGGCAAGCAGCGGCTCCTGATCCTCGTCGACCGGCCGCATCCCGTCGTCGCGGGCAAGCCCGGCCGCGGCGAGCGTCCTGTCACCCGAGCGGACGGGATAGAAGACCCATTCGGCGGGCTGGCTGCGCGCCGTGCCGCGCCCGGCTGGCTCGCCGGACTCGATCGTCAGCGCGGCTGCGGCGAGGTCCGCGGGCGTCAGCCGATTGCCCTCGGGCACCGCGGCAATCATGCGCGGCTGCGGCAGCCCGCTCACCAGCATCGCATTGCAGTCGAACAGCCGGCTGAGCTCGGCGCAGGCGGTGGCGCCGATCTCCTCCTCGCCGCTCGACGACAGGAGGCGGCCGGCAAATCCGGCGATGGTCGCGTTTCGCGCCGCATGGGCGGCGGCGATCCTCGCTTGGGTCCGAATGCCGGCGGCCAGCCGGCTCGTCACCAGCGCGACGATGAGGAGGACGACGACGGTCACGATGTCGGTGACCCGGTCGATGCGGAAGGTGTGAACCGGCTCGGTGAAGAAGAAATTGTAGGCGAGGACGGCAGCAATTCCCGCGAAGAGGCCGGGGCCGAGCCCCCAAAGCGCGGCCACCGCGAGGACGGACGGCAGATAGATCATGTCGACGGCGGCCGTGCCCCAGCGCGGCGCGATCCACAGGCCGATCAGGGTCGAAACCGCGACCAAGGCGACGGCCCCCGTGTAGGCCTGGATAGCCTCGGCTGCCGAGCGCCGCGAAGCAACGGCGGTTTGCGCGTCGACCATGGCTGTTAAGTGCGCTCGATCGACGCGCGGGCCAAGAGGGCCGCATAAATTCACATAGAATCTTTACGCCCCCGGAACCCACTTGGCGCGCCATGGCAACAGCCGTTTCCGACGCCGACATTTCGGCCGACAATATCGCGGTTCAACATGGCCCGAAGGAAGCCCTGCCCAAGCTGATGCTGGGCGCGATCGGCGTCGTTTATGGCGATATCGGCACGTCGCCGCTCTACACGATGAAGGAGAGCTTCCTGGGGCCGCATCCATTGGCCGTCGACCCGCTGCACATCTTCGGCGTGCTGAGCCTCATCTTCTGGACGCTGATGATGATCGTCACTCTGAAATATGTCAGCGTCGCGATGCGCGCCGACAATCGCGGCGAGGGCGGCTCCTTCGCCTTGCTGTCGCTGATCGCGCGCAACCTCGAGGGCAAGAAGAAGTGGACTCCGACCCTCGTCATCCTCGGGGTGCTCGCCACCTGCCTGTTCTACGGCGACGCGATGATCACGCCCGCGATCTCGGTCCTGTCCGCCGTCGAGGGGCTGACGATCGTCCAGGCGCAGCTTCAGCCGCTCGTCATTCCGATCTCCATCGGAATCCTCGTTGCGCTGTTCCTCGTCCAGGCCCGCGGCACGGCGACGGTCGGTACGTTGTTCGGGCCGGTGATGCTGGTCTATTTCGCAGTGCTGGCGCTGCTCGGCGTCATGAACATCATGGTGCACCCGGAGATCGTCGGAATCCTCAATCCGCTCTGGGCGGTCAAATTCTTCATCTACAATCCGAAGCTCGCCTTCCTTGCGCTGGGCTCGGTATTCCTCTGCGTGACAGGGGCCGAGGCGCTTTATGCCGACATGGGCCATTTCGGCCGCAAGGCGATCAATTATTCGTGGGTCGTGCTCGTCTATCCCTGCCTGGTGCTGAATTACATGGGGCAGGGCGCGCTGCTGCTCAGTCACCCGCAGGCCGCGATCAATCCCTTCTACCTGCTCGCTCCGGACTGGGCGCGGCTCCCGCTCGTCTTCCTGGCCACCGTCGCGACGATCATCGCCAGCCAGGCGGTGATCTCGGGCGCTTTCTCGGTCACTCACCAGGCTATCCAGCTCGGCTTCCTGCCGCGCCTCAGAACGGAGCATACGAGCGAGAAGGCGGCCGGCCAGATCTACATGCCGTCGGTCAACTGGGGACTGCTGGCAATGGTCCTGATCCTCGTCCTCACCTTCCGCGCCTCCAGCAACCTCGCCTCGGCCTACGGAATCGCGGTGACGGGCACGATGCTGATCACCTCGGTGATGCTCGGCGTGATGATGCTTTACGTGTGGCGCTGGAACCGCGTGCTGGCGATCGGCGCGACGACTCTGTTCCTCGTCGTCGACGGGACTTACTTCGCGTCGAACATCACCAAGATACCCGACGGCGGCTGGTTCCCGCTGCTGGTCGCCGCGATCAGCTTCACGGTGCTCACCACCTGGGCGAAGGGCCGCGGTGTGCTCCGCACCAGGCTCGCCGAGTCGGCCCTTCCGCTGTCCGTCTTCATCAAGTCCGCCGCCTCATCGGTGCATCGCGTCCGCGGAACGTCGGTGTTCCTGTCGGGAGCGCCCGACACGGTCCCGGCGGCGCTGCTGCATAACCTCAAGCACAACCAGGTGCTTCACCAGCGGGTGATCATTCTCCACGTCAAGGTCGAGGAAGTGCCACACGTCCCGGGCGAGAAGCGCGTCGAGATCCACGACGCCGGCCAGGGCTTCTATCGGGTGATGCTGCATTACGGCTTCATGCAGGAGGTCGACATCCCGCGCGACCTGGCGACGATCCAGACGTGCGGCGAGCCCTTCAACATGATGAGCACCAGCTTCTTCCTCGGTCGCCAGAAGCTGATCGCCTCGAAGAAGGTGCCGGGAATGGCGCTATGGCGCGAGAAGCTGTTCGCCTGGATGCTGCAGAGCTCCGAGAGCGCGATGGAATTCTTCAAGCTCCCGACCAATCGCGTGGTCGAGCTTGGAAGCCAGCTGCAAATTTGAGCTTAGCAGCGGCCGTCAGAAGTTGAGGCCGAGCGCCGCGTAAAAGTGATAGTCCGTCCGATGGTCGGACCAGGTCGGGCCGCCGGAGAAGAGCAGATTGTAATGCTCCGACAGGCCGATGACCGCGCCGATGCCCGCTCGGGTCTGCGCGGTTGTGCCGATCGTGTCCGCGCCCTGGCGGGTGAGCTCCGCGCCGGCGGACAGGGCCTTGTCGAACTCGTGGGTGACCGCGATGGCGGCTTGCCAGAAGTCGCGGTTTCCAGCGCCCGGATTTGTGAGATAGCCGCCGCCGCCGAAGACGCTCGTCCGTCCGAAATCCTTCTCGAGCCAGAGAGGGAGGAGGAAGCGGGTTCTTTCGCCCGTCGCCAGCGTCGACGTGGGCAGGATCACGCGCGGGAAGATGGCCGCCGAGAAGCCGTTCTTCTGATCCTCGATGAAGCGATACTTGACGCCGAGCTCGACGTCGCCGGTGCCGGTCCGCCAGCCGCTGCCGCTCTCCTGCGAGAGGCCTAGCGGAAGGGTGGAGGTGAGCTGGACGCCGCGTACCGCCCCGTAATTGAGGTCGACGCCGGCGTCGCCGTCGAAGGCTGGGCCGCGGCCCTCGCCGGCGGTGAAGGCGTAGATCTCCCAATGGCCGGTGTCCGTCGGCACGGGATCGTCGGTGAGGTAAGGCGGCCCCGCGAGGGCCGGTTGAGCGAGGAGGCCAAGGCCAAGCGGAACGACAGCAAGCGCGAGCTTCCGCGTCATTCAGGCGGGGGAGGAGCGGAGCGCGGCCGTCGAGCGGAGATTCGGGCAAAGCTTCCCGTCGGGTAGCGCCGCCTCGCCGCGTGCTGCGGGAGGATGATGATCAGAGCGATGATCACGACGGCGAGAACCGCCGAGGCGAGCGGACGGCTGAACTCGAGGCCGCCCTTGGCGACCGGCTTGTCGAGGAAATCGCCGACCGTCGCTCCGAGCGGCCGGGTCAGGATGAACGCGGCCCAGAACAGGGCGACGTGGCTGATGCGCGTGGTGAAATAGAGGATCGCGAGCAGCACGAGCCCGGCGCCGAACAGCACTGCGCCGCCTTGATAACCGAGGCCGGCGTCCGCCACCCAATCGCCGAGCGCCGTTCCGAGCGTTTGGGAGAAGGTGATGGTGATCCAGTAGAAGGTCTCGGCACGGGCCGTGGCGACGCTGTTGATGCTGATGCTGCCCAGCGTCTTGTACCAAGCGAAGAGCGACAGGAGCACGCAGGCAAGCAGGATCAGCGAGCCTCCGGGGTAGCCGACTCCGAGCGAACGGTCGGCGAAGTCCGCGAGCGTCGTTCCGCAGGTGGTCGAAGCGACGATCGTGGCCCAGTAAAGCCACGGATTGAAGCGCTTCGCCTTGATCTGCGCCCAGACCAGCAGGATGAGCGCGAGTCCAAACATGGCGGTGGCGACGAGATAGCCGTTGACTGCGGACTTTCCCGCAGCGGCGGTGGTCTCGCCCAGCCAGCTCATGCTGACGCTGTCGCCCCCGGTCTCACCCAGCGTCGTCGCGAGAATTTTGATGATCCAGAAGCCGAGCGTGACTTCGGGAACCTTGGTCAGTGCTGCGTCTTCACGGCGAAAGGAACTCAATGAACCGTTTCCTTGTCCCTGCGCGGGCTCTCCGCGGCCGGCAGCTTGCGGACGCGCGTGCCGGGAAGCTCGATCGTGGCCGTGAGGCCCGGGGCGGCGTTCTTGAGGATGAGCCGTCCCCCATGGAGCGCCGCGACCGCGCTGACGAGGTTCAGCCCGAGGCCGTAGCCGGACGTGTTGCGGCTCGATTCGAGGCGGGCGAAGCGCCGGACGACGCGGTGGAGGTCGGCATTCGGGACGCCCGGCCCGTTGTCCGCGACCTGGACCAGCAGGAGCCCGTCGGCGAGGACTGCGGTCAGGCGGATGATCGTTCCCTTGGGCGTGTGACTCTGCGCATTCTCGATGAGGTTGACGACCGCCTGGGCGAGAAGCTCCCGATCGCCCTCCGCGACGAGACCCGGCTCAACGGACCAGAAGAGCTCGCGGCCCCCGTCGTGAACTGCGGGAGCGTAGCTCTCACCGAGGTCGGTCACGAGCGCGCTGACGTCGACGGCGGCGAAGAAGCGCCGCGGTTGACCGCTTTCCACCTCCGAGATGCGCAGGATCGCGGCGAACAGCGACAGGACCTCGTCGACCTGCACGATGGCGTCCTCGAGAACCCCGTTCTCGCCTTCATTCTGCCGAACGCCCTGCTCTAGCCTCGTGCGCAGCCTGGCGAGCGGGGTCCTGAGATCGTGGGCGACGTCGCTCGATACCTGGCGGAGATTCTCGAGCAGCCCCTCGATCCGGTCGAGCATCCGGTTGAGCGTGATTGCGAGCTGGTCGAACTCGTCGCGCCTGGCGCTTACCGGCATGCGCTCGCGGATGTCGCCGGCGATGATGGCCTCGGCGGACCGGCTGATCGAGCGCAGGCGCTGCTGAAGATAGGAGCCGAGGATTCCTGCCCCCGCGAGCGCGAGCAGGCAGGCGACGATGAAGGCCGCGCCGAAGACGCCGACGACCGTGTCGTCGATGCGCTCAATCCATTCGCGGTCGGCCGCGACCACCAGCCGCTCGCTGGGCGAGAGATCGACGGCGAGCGCTCGGGCGGTGTCCGGCCCTTCGTTCGGATCGACGAATGCGATGTCGTGCATTCCGAGCGGCGGACGGTTGGCCTGCAGCGCTCCGAGGATACGCCGCCCGTCGGGAGTGAAGACGCCGTAGAGCATCCGAGTGGGCGATCCCGACGCCTCGCGCTCGGCGATCGCATCGGCAAGGTTCTGCTGGCCGCCGACGCGATATTCGTCGGTCAGAGTCTCCACCTCGTCGGTCATCATCGCGTCGATCTGGCGCGAGAAGTCGATGTGCATCACGGCGAAGACGACCACGCCGAGAAGGGCGAGACCAAGGGCGAATGCGATGAAGTTCGCGAAGGCGATCCGGTAGGCCGCGCTGGTGCGCCAGCTACGCATTGTCCGCCATCCGATAGCCGATGCCTCGGACCGTCTCGATCACGTCCGGCCTGCTGCCCTCGTTGAGCTTCGAGCGAAGACGGCTGATGTGCGTCTCGACGATGTTGGTCTGGGGATCGAAATGATAGTTCCAGACGCGCTCGAGAAGCATCGTCCGGGTAACGACCTTCCCGCCCTCGCGCAGCAACTCCTCGAGCAGCCGGAATTCGCGCGGCTGCAGGAGGACGGCCTTGCCGTCGCGGAGGACCTGGCGCTTCAGCAGGTCCATGACGATCGAGCCGTGCTCGAGGCGCGTGGCCTCGGTCTGCATCGGCTTGCGCCGACCGAGCGCGTTGACCCTGGCGGCGAGCTCCGAGAAGGCGAAAGGCTTGACCAGATAGTCGTCGGCGCCAGCCTCGAGGCCGTCGACGCGGTCCTGGATCCGGCCGAGCGCGGTCAGGATCAGGACCGGAACATCGATGTCGGCCGCGCGGATTCGGCGAACGATGGTGAGGCCGTCGGTACCCGGCAGCATGCGGTCGAGAATCGCGATGTCGAAGTCCTCGGTCGAAAGGACGTGAAGAGCATCGGCGCCGCTTTCGACGACGAGCGGGTTGTGGCCGAGCTCATCCAGTCCCTGCCGGATGAACTCGCCCGTTTCCCTGTCATCTTCGGCGACGAGGATTCTCAAGCCATCACCTTACTTCTTCTTGTGCTTCGCCTCGCGAGCCCTGTCGACGTCGGTCTTTCCCTCGGACTTGTTCTCGACGATCTTTCCAGTCATCGCGTCAACGCCGATTTCCTGGACATTATTCTTCTGATGGATGTCAAAGGAATAGCGCCACGCGCCGCCTTCCTTCTCATACTCGCTCGAGATGATTTTGCCCGGTGCGGCCCTGTGCGCGATGGCGCGGGCCTCGTGCATCGAAAGCTTGGGCTTGGGCGGCTTTTCAGCCGTCTTGGCCGGGGTTGCGGCCATCGTCGGCTTGACCGGGGCGACTTTGGTCGCCGCCACGGCGCTGCCGGCGACGCCCAGGACCGCGACGCAGGCGACAAAGCGCATTGATCTTGGCATCACATCACTCCCTGGTGGGTGGGGGACGGATTCCACTATGCTCCGGAACGTTCGGCGCCGATTTCCACTCTTATACAAAATCGCAACGTCGAACGTCGGCGCATCTGTCGCCCGCGCTTCATCGAAAATAGGGACTGCTTGGGCGACAGCCGTTGCGCTCTTCGAAACGTCCGTTAAGGTCTGCTTCGCCGAGTGAAATTTACCGGAGATTCCAAGCCGATGCGTTACTTGAGCAGCTTCGCCCTGCTGGCCAGCGCGACTATCCTCACCCCGCCCGCGCTCGCCGCCGCCCCGCAAGGCGCAACGGCCTCGAAGTCGGTGCCGATGCCGACGCTGGTGAAGCAAGTCACCATTCCGCACACCATCTTCACCCTGAAGAACGGCCTGACGGTCATCGTGCACGAGGATCACAAGGCGCCGATCGCCGCGGTGAGCGTCTGGTACAACGTCGGCTCCAAGGACGAACCCAAGGGCAAGACGGGCTTCGCCCACCTGTTCGAGCATTTGATGTTCAACGGGAGCGAGAACCTGCCCGGCGACTATTTCAACTATCTGCAGCAGATCGGCGCGACCGATTACAACGGCACCACCTACTACGATCGGACCAACTATTTCGAGACGGCCCCGAAGGGCGCGCTCGAACGAGTGCTCTTCATGGAGAGCGACCGGATGGGGCACCTGCTCGGCGCAGTGACGCAAGGGGTGCTCGATAACCAGCGCAGCGTGGTGCAGAACGAGAAGCGCCAAGGCGACAGCCGGCCCGGTGGCCTCGTCCAATATGCGGTGCAGGAGAACCTCTTCCCGGTCGGTCACCCCTATCATCACACGGTGATCGGCTCGATGGCGGACCTCGACGCAGCGAGCCTCGCTGACGTCAAGCAATGGTTCCGCGACAAATATGGTCCCAACAACGCCGTGCTGGTGGTCGCGGGGGACGTGACCGCGGCCGAGGTCAAGCCGCTGGCCGAGAAATATTTCGGCGACATCGGCCGAGGACCGGTGAACCACCCTGCGATGGCGACGGTGCCGACGCTTGCCAAGTCGAAGACCGTTGCGATGAAGGACAATGTCGCGACGACCATCATCCAGCGCTACTGGGCGGTTCCGGGCTTGCTCGACAAAAGGCTCGCAGCGCTCGACATCGGCGGCTCCGTTCTCGGCGGACTCGCGAGCTCGCGGCTCGACAAGATCATGGTGCGGGATGAAAAGATCGCCGTCGGAGTAAGCGCGGGCCTGATCCCGCTGCAGCGCGCCGGAATCTTCATGATCCAGGCGCTGGTGAAGCCCGGCCTCGATCCCACGGCCGTGTCGAAGCGCCTCGACGAGATCGTCGCCGACTATCTCGCCAAGGGACCGACCGCGGACGAGGTCCAGCGCGCGGTCATGAGCGAAGTCTCGGGTCGGATCCGCGGGCTCGAGCAGGTCGGCGGCTTCGGCGGCAAGGCGGTGACGCTCGCCGAGGGCCAGACCTACGCCCACGACAGCAATTTCTACAAGAAGACGCTCGCCCAATATGCCGCCATCACTCCGGCCGCGGTGCAAACGACAATGCAGCAGTGGCTGAAGCGGCCTGCGCTGACGATCCTTCTTTCTCCGGGACAGCGGGAGTCCTATTCAGAAGCGAAAGCTGTCGCTCCGCCCAAGTCGGGGGCCGACAAGACCGACGGAGCGGTCAAGGGCAACCGACAAATTCCGCCGATCGGTCAGCTCGCCGCACTCGACTTCCCCGACATCACCCATGACAGGCTGTCGAACGGCATCCCGGTCGAATATGTGCACCGCACGGCCGTTCCAGTAACTCAAATGGCGCTCGCCTTCGACGCGGGCGATTCCGCCGACACGCCGGACGCTCGAGGGCTCGCAAGCTTCACCATGAACCTGCTCGACGAGGGCACGACGTCTCTTTCGTCGCAGGAGCTTGCAGAAGCGGAAGAGCGGCTCGGAGCGAACGTCAGCGCGAACAACACCGCCGACCGTTCCTATGTGATGCTCAACGCGCTGTCGGCCAACATCGCGCCCTCCCTCGACCTACTTGCCGACGTGACTCTGCATCCGGCCTTCGCCCCGGCCGAGGTCGAGCGGGTCAAGGCGCAGACGCTGACGGGGATTGCCCAGCTGCAGAAAGACCCGACGCGGGTCGCGAGCCGCGTTCTTCCGGGCGTGCTGTTCGGCGCCTCACACCCCTACGGCGGCCCAAGCGGCGGCGATCCGAAGGCCATCGCGCGCTTCACTCGCAACGATCTCACGGGATTCGAGCAGCGCTGGCTGCGGCCGGACAATGCCAAGCTGTTCATCGCCTCGAGCCTCCCCTGGTCGGAACTGAAGCCGCTCGTCGAAGCCCGCTTCGGCCACTGGGCACCACCGTCGACACCGAAAGGTACGAAGAACTTCACCGCCCCGCCTCCGCGACCAGCCGCGCAGAAGATCCTTCTGGTCGATCGCCCGGGAGCGCCACAGGCAAGCATCGTCGGGGCCCAGATGCTCCCGCTTGATCCCAAGAGCGACGTGGTTCCGCTCGACGCGGCCAACGACGTGCTCGGCGGCGACTTCCTCTCGCGCCTGAACATGGACCTGCGCGAGGACAAGGGCTGGTCGTATGGCGTATCGGGCAACCCGCGCATCGTCGAGCACGGCGTCAGCTACGTGATCTCGGCACCGGTGCAGATCGACAAGACCGGCGAGGCGCTCGCCGAGCTCAACACGCAGGTCAATCAGTTCCTTTCGACGAAGGGCGTCACGCAGGAGGAGCTGACTCGGGTCGTCGCCAACAACATCAACGGGCTGCCGGGGGACTTTGAGACCTCGGGCGCGGTGATCAGCGCGATGATGGGCATGGACGTGCTCGGCCGGCCCGACAATTATTACGAGCTGCTTCCGGCCGAATATCGCGCCCAGACACCGCAGTCGGCCGATCGCGCAATCCGCGCGGCGATCGACCCGAAGGGCTTCACCTGGATCGTGGTCGGAGACGCGGCGAAGGTCCGCCCCCAGCTCGACAAGCTGGGCATCCCCGTGGAGGTCGTCGAGGCTCCTTAATTGCGTTAAGTGGTTCCGAGGCTGACCCGAGTGACGTGGCCCATCTTGCGGCCGGGACGCGGCTCGTCCTTGCCGTAGATGTGGACGTGCGCGCCGCTTTCCGCGACCAGGTCGGGCCAGCGGTTCACTTCATCGCCGATGAGATTGTCCATGACGGCTCCATGGCCGGCGAGGTCGGTGAGGCCCGGCGGAAGCCCGCAGATCGCCCGAATGTGCTGCTCGAACTGGGAGGTGACGGCGCCCTCGATGGTCCAGTGGCCGCTGTTGTGCACGCGCGGGGCGATCTCGTTGACCAGCGGGCCGGAACGGCTCGCGAAGAACTCGACGGTCAGGACTCCGACATGGCCGAGCGCTTCGGCAATGTGCAGCGCGGCTTCGCGCGCCTGGGGGACCTGCGCGGCAATGTCGTCGCCGCACGGGACGGTCGAGCGGCGGAGGATTCCTTCGCCATGTTCGTTGCGCGGTGAATCCCAGAAGCTGTGACGCCCGTCGGCCCAGCGGGCGACGATCACCGAGAATTCCGCGATGAAATCGACTCCTGCCTCGGCCACCGCGGGCTCTTCGCCGATCGCGCGCCAGGCTCTGGCAGCCTCGCCTCCCTCGCGAATCCACGCCTGTCCCTTGCCGTCATAGCCATAGCGGCGAGTCTTCAGCACGACCGGAGTACCGAGATCGGCGGCGGCGGCCCCGACCTCGTCGTCACTTGAAACGGCGCGCCAGGGCGCGACGGCCGCGCCCGTCCCCTCGATGAAGGCTTTCTCCCGCGCGCGATCCTGGGCGATCGCCAGCGATCGCGTCGACGGCCGGAGCTTGTCGCCGAGCACGTCGAGCGGCGCGACCGGAAGGTTCTCGAACTCGTAGGTGGCGACATCGACGCTCCGGCCGAACAGCCGCAGGGCGTCAAGGTCGTCATAGGCGGCGCGAGTGAAGAAGGCCGCGACATCGGCCGCGGGCGGATGCTCATGCGGGTCGAGGATGTGGCATTTGTAGCCGAGCTGCGCGGCGGCGATCGACAGCATCCGGCCAAGCTGGCCGCCGCCGACGATGCCGATGGTGGAGCCGGGCGGGACTATCATTCGGGGGCTTCGGCCACTGCCCCCGTCTGCTTCTCGCGCCACGCGTCGAGGCGCCCCGCCAGCGCTTCGTCGCCGTTCGCCAGCATCGCCGCAGCGAGCAGCGCCGCATTGATCGCGCCGGCCTTGCCGATGGCGAGCGTCCCGACGGGCACCCCGGCCGGCATCTGGACGATCGAAAGCAGGCTATCCATGCCCTTCAACGCCTGCGTTTCGACAGGGACGCCGAGGACCGGCAGCGAGGTCATGGACGCGGTCATCCCGGGCAGATGCGCGGCGCCGCCCGCCCCGGCGATGATCAGCTTGAGGCCCCGCTGCTTCGCCGAATGGGCATAATCGTAAAGGCGCTTCGGAGTACGGTGCGCCGAGACGATCTTCGTTTCGTGCGCAACTCCGAGCTCGGTCAGCGTATCGGCCGCATGTCGCATCGTGTCCCAATCGGAGCTGCTGCCCATGATGATGCCGACCAGCGGCTCGCCCATTGTCCCATCCCGGATCAATTGCTCGGAAGCGGCTCGTTTAGGGGGAGGATTTGAGCTACGCAAACAGACCTCGTCGAGTCGAATCCCCGACTCGGCGAGGCGTAATCAAAAGGCTGGATTTTCAAGCGGTTGATTCCGCGCTATTCTCAACTCCAGCAAACGGGCGGACCTGGGGGCAATGTCTGACCATTTGACCGAAGAACTCGACGCGAAGCACCTGCTCGAGGAGATCAGCCGACTGCGCGCGCACGTCGCGCAACTCCAGGAGCGCGTCGAGCAGCTCGACGAGCTCGCTCACCAGGACACGCTCATCGACATGCCCAATCGCCGCGGCTTCATGCGCGCGCTCGAGCGGTTTATCGATCGCGCCCGGCGCTACGGCGAACAGTCGGCGATGCTGTTCGTCGATCTCGATGGACTGAAGACGATCAACGACAGCTTCGGTCACCAGGCCGGCGACGTGGCGCTGATCCAGGCCGCGCGCCTGCTCGTCGGCGGAGTCCGGCGCAGCGACGTGGTCGCTCGACTCGGCGGCGACGAGTTCGCGATCCTTCTGGCGCACACCGACGAGGACAATGCTCACGAGACCGCGTCTCGGCTCGCGGAGATGATTGCCAATTGCGAGATCAGCCATGACGGCGACGAGCTGCCGCTCAGCGTCGCGATCGGCGTCGCGATGATTGGCCCCGACGACGATGCCGAGGCGATCATGGCCCGCGCCGACGAGGAAATGTACCGGCGCAAGGCCGCCGCCTAGGTCAGCTCGTACCGCTTCTCGGCAGTGAGGTCGTCCGATAGCTCATACACGATCGGCCTCCCCGTCGGGATTTCCAGCCCGACGATGTCCTCGTCGCTAATGTTCGATAGAAATTTGATGATGCCGCGCAGCGAGTTGCCGTGGGCGGCGACGAGGACGCGCTTGCCCTCACGGAGCGCGGGCGCGATCTCCAGCTCGTAATAAGGCAGCGCTCGGGCGATCGTGTCCTCGAGGCTCTCGGTGCGCGGCACCTCGATTCCGGCATAGCGGCGGTCGCGGCGGACGTCGTAGGGACTGTCGTCGGGCAGCGGCGGCGGCGGGATGTCGTAGGAGCGGCGCCAGATCTTGACCTGTTCCACCCCGACGTTGTCGATCATCTCCTGCTTGTTGAGGCCGGTGAGACCGCCATAGTGGCGCTCGTTGAGGCGCCAGTCCTTGGCGACCGGGAGCCACAGCTGGTCCATCTCGTGCAGCGTCAGGTGAAGCGTGCGGATGGCTCGTGTCAGCACGCTGGTGAAGCAGCAGTCGAAGTCGAAGCCGCGCTCGCACAGGAGGCGCCCGGCGGCGCGCGCTTCCTCGATGCCCTTGTCGCTAAGGTCGACGTCCCACCAGCCGGTGAAGCGGTTCTCGAGGTTCCACTGCGACTGGCCGTGCCGCAGCAGGACGAGCGTCGGCATCAGGCCTCGACCTTTTCCTTCGCGGGCTGCTGGGTCTTCACCTTCTTCAACTCCGGAAGCACCGCGTGGAGTGCGTCGAGGCAGGCGTAAGCGAGATATTTCGACCGCTGCGGCGACCAGCCATAGACCTCGTCGGGAAGGTTGAAATTGTCCTTGAACGGCATTTCGAGGGTCATCGACACGCAGCCGTAGCGCTCGGCGAGCTGGGTCGTCGACATGGACATGTTCGCTTCGCCCTGCGCCGGAATCTCATAGCCCTGCTCGCGCTGAAAGTCGGGCGAGAGGCGCTCGAGGGTCTCGCCGAACAGGTTGAAGAGCTGCAGCTGCTTCGAGCGGTCGGAGGGAATGCCCTCGAAGCCGGCGAGGAAGTTGGCGGGGATCGCCTCGTCGCCGTGGACGTCCATGGCGAAATCGACGCCGGTCTCGTCCATCGCGTTGCGCACGCAGAGGACCTCGGGGCTGCGCTCGGCGGTCGGCGCGTGCCACTCGCGGTTGAGGTTGGCGCCGACGGCGTTGGTGCGAAGGTGTCCGCGCCGCGAGCCGTCGGGATTCATGTTGGGGACGATTCGGAACGTGCATTCCTTGCGCAGCACCCGGGCGATCGGATCGTCCTCGTCGGTGAGCTTCTCCAGCGCGCCTTCCATCCACCATTCGGCCATGGACTCGCCGGGGTGCTGGCGCGCGTAGAGCCAGACGTTGAGCTTGCCAGTCCCGATCGTCAGGCAGTCGATGTCCTGCCCGTCGAGGCTCTTTCCGAGCGAGCGGTAGTGGACACCGTCGAGCGCCGCGGTCTGCGTCACGAGGTCGTGGTGCCGCTCCATCGAGTAAGGCGCGAAGTAAGCGATCCAGACGATGTCCTGCGGCGGCGTCAGCTTCATCGTGAGGACGCCGTCGGAATAGCTCGTGTTCTGGATGCGCACCCATTCTTCGCGGTCGAGGCTCATGACTCCTTTGTAGTCGGGCCAGCCGTTCGGATAGGCTGAGGCGGCGCAATTGGTGATGCGCAGCGTGACCTCGCGCCCGGCGGCTCCGGAGACCCTGAAATAGAACCATTGGTAGAAGTCGCTCATGTGGTCCTTGACGATCTCCAGGTCGACCTTGTCGCCGTCCTGCTTGATGACCCGGATGTTCCCGGCGTCGAAGGAGCTCGAAATCGTCAGTGCCATGCGCTGTACTCTGATTGGATGAAGTTCGGGCGGGCTGATAGAGCGGCCTTGCGGATGAGGCAAACGGGCGGTGCTTCCGCTACCGACCCCCGCTCCTCCGCTCGCGCAGATAGGCTGCGGCGGCGAGGTCCTGAACGACGTGCCCTAGCGACTTGTAGATGGTGATCTGGCTGTCGTCCTCGCGCCCTTTAACGCGGCCGGCGAGGATTTCGCCGATCTCGGCGATCACGTGCCTGTCGTCGATCAGGCCCGCGTCGCGAGCGGCCGCCAGCTCGGCGCCTTGGGCGAGCACGCCTGGGCGGTAATCGGCGACGTAACGTGATTTGACGACGAGCTCGGAATCGATCTCCACGGGACCCAGATAGCTCGACCCGACGAGATTGATGTGCGTGCCGGGCTTCACCCATTTGCCGAGGAGAATTGGTTCGGCGGACGAGGTGACGGTGCAGATCACGTCGGCGCGTTCGGCGGCTTCCCGGCCGTCCGCCACGAATTGGATGCCACGGCCGAGCTCGCTGCTCATCTGCTCCGCGAACTCGCGGGTCCTCTCCGGCGATCGTCCCCAGAGCAGTATCTCGCGGAAGGGCCTTGCCAGCAGCAGCGCGCGCAGGTGCGATTGCGCCTGCACCCCGGTGCCGAAGATCGCGAGCACCTCGGCGTCGGCTCGCGCGAGCGCATCGGTCGCGGCGGCGGTCGCGCAGGCGGTGCGGATCTTGGTCACCGGCTCGGCGTCGGCGATGCAGCTGACGGCGCCGGTTACTCCATCATAAGCGACGACGACGCCCTGGTGCCGGGTCCGCCCCGACCCGTCCGGCTCGTGGAAGACGCTGATGAGCTTGGCGCCGAAGGTCGAAAGGGCCGCGAGCTCGCCCGGCATCGTCCCGAACATCTCGTCCTTGCCGACGGTGAAGATCTGCCTCAGCGGCTGCGGCCGCTCGCCGCTCGACAAGGCGATCATCGCTCGCCGCATCGCCTCGATGCAGCCGGGATAGTCGAGCAGCTCCTCGACCTCAGCCGAGTCAAAGAAAGCGATGGCCATGGCGCGGCCCTGTACAACGAGCGCGCCTTCGCGGGGAGTGGCGCGCGTGGCGGCTGGAATTGACGCTCTGGCTTCGCTAGCGCGGCCGAATGACCAAGCTTCCAGTGCTCGTAACCGGCGGCGCCGGCTATATCGGCAGTCATGCCGTCCTCGCCCTCAGGGACGCTGGCTGGCCTGTTGCCGTGATCGACGATCTCTCAACCGGCACTCGCGAGGTCGTTCCGGAGGACGTGCCCTTCTACCACGGCTCGATCGCCGAGCGGGTGCT
>DASVXR010000115.1:0-6388 GCA_036392595.1 Sphingomicrobium sp. | reverse complement strand
CGGTTGCTGCGCGAAACCTTCGCCGCCGGGCAATGCTCGAATGCGGGCCCGTTCATCGGCGTCGAACTCGAAGTCTGGCTGATCGACCACAATTTCTTTCCCGCTCCGCACAACCAGTCGTTCCTCGAACGCCTGGGTGACCCGTCGGTGGTGGCCGAGCTGTCGCAGTTCAACATCGAGATCAACGCGCCCGTCGAGCGCCTCCAAGGCCGCGGGCTGCAGCGCATGCATGCGCACCTGTCGGAAACGATGCGCCGCTGCGCCGCCAACGCTCATGACGATGTCGACACGGTCATCGCGATCGGCACCTTGCCGACGCTTCGCCAGCAGGATCTTTCGCTCGAAGCGATGACACCGTCCCACCGCTATTCGGCGCTGAACCGAGAAGCGATGCGGCTGAGGGGCGGGATGCCGCTGAACATCGATATCGACTGCGCCTCGCCCGGCGCTGACCATTTTCTCGCCTGCTTCAGGGACGTGATGCTCGAAGCGGCGTCGACCTCCTTCCAGCTTCACCTGCAGGTGCCGCCGTCGGTCATTTCACGGACCTACAATGCGTCGGTCATCCTCAGCGCGCCGCTGGTCGCCATTGCGGCCAATTCGCCCTTCCTGTTCGGACAGCCGCTGTGGAAGGAGACGCGCATCGCGATCTTCGAACAGTCACTCCAGCAGACCCATGGGCCGGAGCGCGTGACCCTCGGAGACGCCTATGTCGGGGAGGACATCACCGAGCTTTTCGAGGAGAATTCGACCGACTACCCCATCCTGCTCCCGATCGACCCCGGAGACCCGCTGCGCCGCTACTCCTGCCTGCGTCTGCAGAACGGCACGATCTGGCGCTGGGTCAGGCCGATCGTCGGTTTCGACCAGGACGGCACGCCGCACATCAGGATCGAGCAGCGGGTCCTGCCGGCGGGTCCAAGCGTGTCCGACATGATGGCCAATGCCGCTCTTTATTTCGGCGCCGTCCACATGGTCGCGGGCGCGTTGGACGATACCGAGGCGGCTCTTCCTTTCGCGCTGGCGCGGGAGAATTTCTACGCAGCTGCACGGCGCGGTCTCGATGCCGAAATCCATTGGCTGAGCGGATCGGCAAAGCGCCCCATCCGCGATGTCGTGAAGGAGATCGTTCCCTTGGCGGCCGAGGGGCTCGCCGCGCAGGGCATGGATGACGACCTCATCGATCACTATCTGGACATCATCTCGTGCCGGCTGGCCTGCGGACGCAATGGCGCGGAATGGCAGCTGGCCCATTTCGACCGCAATGGGGACCTGCATAAGCTGACGGCCGCCTATGTCGAGAACCAGAGGACCGGTCGCCCGGTTCACGAATGGCCGTTGTGAGCGACGCCGGCCCCGCCTGGTCGCTGACGATCCTCGACGCGCTTCCCGGCGGCTTCCTCGATTGCGCCGCTCGCGACCTGCACCAGCTGTTGGATGGCCCAACGCTCATCGAGCTCGCGGGCGAGCGCCAACCGCCCTTGTTCGTTTCCGTCCTGCTGCATGGCAATGAAGATTCTGGCCTCGCCGCGGTTCAGCGAGTCATCGGCGAGCACCGCAACAGGCCGCTTCCTCGCTCGCTCATGCTGCTGATCGGCAATGTGGAGGCGGCGCGACAGGGTTTGAGAAGGCTCGACGGGCAGCCGGACTACAACCGCATCTGGCCGGGAGCGCCGGATCATGCCGACATGCCCGAGCCGCAGATGATGTCCGAGGTCCATGCGCGGGTCGTGGACCGGCGCGCAATGGCCGCCATCGACATCCACAACAATACGGGCCGCAACCCGCATTATGCGGTCATCTGCAGCCTGGACGCGGCTACGCTTGGCCTCGCCGCCTTGTTCTCACGCCGCGTCGTCTTCTTTCGCGGCATTGCAGGCACCCAGACGGCTTCGTTCCACGGCCTGCTCCCCGCCATCACCGCCGAATGCGGGCTGCCGGGCGAACCAGTGAACGCGGAAGCGGCTGCCCGCCTCGTGCACACGGCGCTCAACTTGGACGAGCTGCCGAGCCTTCCGCGCGAGGATGGGCCGCTTGACCTCTATCACACTTTAGGTGTCGTCCGGGTAAGACGGGACGTAAGCTTTGGGTTCGCTCCCGACGAGGCCGAGCTTCGCTTCGACCCGGCTCTGGACGAACATAATTTCCGAGAGCTCAAGCCCGGCACGATCTTGGGCGAGACGGAGCACCGCATGCCGCTAAGGATGATCGACGAGACGGGCCGGGACGTCGCCGAGCATTATTTCACGACCTCGAACGGCAAGTTGCGGCTGCTCAGGCAGGCTGTGCCGGCGATGCTGACGGCTGATCAGCGCATCATTAGGCAGGATTGTCTCTGCTACCTCATGGAGCGCCTTTGAGTTCTTCCGAGCGTTTGCCGCGCTTCAGAATGCGACCCAGGTGAACACTCGAAGCGTGTTGTTATCGGAAGCGTCGCGGCCGGTTCCGTCAAAATCGCGACGTGCACCGTTGAACTTGGAATAGACGGTGTACTGGACGCCCACCCGCATGTTGAACCGCGGGCCAAGCGGCGATTTCCCGCGTCCGAACGGAGTGCCGTCGACCTGGAATTGCACCCCCGAGCTGTTCGGCTTGAACGTACGATTGTCGGCGTAGATCACCGGGTTCGCCGATCCCGTTATGCTGAACGGGCTTACGGTGAAGCCGATCGCATCATGCCAATAGTAGGACGCATCGGCGCGCACCTCGTTGAGGGTGTCGTCAGCGCATTCGCTAAGCGGTATTGGCTCTATTTCTCCCGCCGCCATGCCGAGCGCGCAGGTCGCCTCGAGCCGCCGCTTCTCGTGAGTGTATCGGCCGTTGAGCGTTAATGTGTCCGACCCAAGAGGTTTGATCCACGACGCGTCCACCCCCCAGTCAGTGAAATGGTCGGTGAAGCCGCTCGACTTGTCTCGCCCCGGGAAGAGCGCGGCTTTCAGCGCGAACGCTCCCAGTTCGAGGGTGCCGTCGCCCACGTCAGTCTGGAACGCGGCGCGACCGTAGGGCGCCAGCCCGTGGATTTCGCCCGGGTCGTCCGGATCTGCCCCCAGCCAGCGCAGGGTTCCTCTCGATGGCGTGCTGTATCCGCCGGCTTCAAGATAGAATTTGGAATCCAGCCAGCCGTACGCCGTGAGGCCTAGTGCGGCCTGCCCAAGGCCGCCGGAGATCAGCGGCGCTGCATCGGGAGCCGGAGCGAAATCGGAGTCGGTGTAAGGAAAGCCCCATCCGGGGAGGGTGTTCCAGGCATCCTGGATCGTCGGATTGTTGTTGAGGGTGAGACCGTAGATGAGGTCCTTCCCACCCAACTTGCCGTTGCCGACGGCGCGGAGATCCAGATTGTCCCATGCCCAGGCTTCGTCGGCGCCCGAATAGGTCACCTGCGCGAAGCCGCCGAGGTGCGAACCGAGACCGCCCGCGAGAAAGATGCTGCCCTCGTCGAAGGAAAGATTGTTGTTCGTCTTGGAATCCTCGGTCGGCGGCTCGTCCTGCGCACGTTTCGTGTGCACGTAGGATGCGACCGCCATCGCAGAGAGTGGGACATTGAAGCTCTTCACTCGAAGCGTGTAGCCGCCGAGCTTGAACTGCCGCCCGAATTTCGTGAGCTGCGGGCCAAAGCCGCCGACATGACATGACGCGCAGGCCTGTCCGGTCTGCTCGGCGAAGGCCGGAACCGCCTTTGCCGGCCGGTGCCACCCGAAAGCGACGGCCAGGAACAGCATCCCGGATCCGGCCAGAGCCTTGCGGTCAATTGATTGTATGTCATGGCGGCTTCTCCCCCGGAGTCCCGCACGCAACTCGCTATTTCGGTTTGTACAAAACGCACCATCCCGAAGCAGCGATCGGGTCCTGAACGAGCTTGCACGACGATGGCGGCTGCCAGAGCGAGCAATTATCGCATCGCTGCTTCCCTTTGGGCGTCGACTGGTAGTTGACCGCTTTCTGCGGCATCTTGTTCGCTGCGGCGGCGGGCGAGCCGATGAGGCTCATGCCCAAGGCACCTCCGCCGGCCGTCGCGATATACAGGAAATCGCGGCGCGAAACTCTCCCGGCCTTCAAGTCGTCCGACATGGTCTTTCTCCCATGTGGATTTAACAGCGATGGACTTGACTGCTCCCCCGCGCAACCTGGCGATATAAGTAAATGACCGTAACTGCCGTTTCGGACTGTCTCGGGACGGCGGATTCGCGGGCTCGCGGATGCCAAGCTGGACGCCCGCGGCCCTTCCCCCTAGAGCCGCGCGGGCTGCACAGCAGGAAGCTTCAATCGTGGGAAACGTCACCGTCATCGGCGCCCAGTGGGGCGACGAAGGCAAGGGCAAGATCGTCGACTGGCTGGCGAGCCGCGCCGACATGGTCGTGCGCTTTCAGGGCGGCCATAACGCCGGCCACACGCTCGTCGTCGGCAACCAGACCTACAAGCTCTCGCTGCTTCCGAGTGGCATCGTCCGCGGCACTCCGTCGGTCATCGGCAACGGCGTCGTGCTCGATCCCTGGGCGCTGAAGACTGAGGTCGAAAAGATGCGCGAGCAGGGGGTCGAGGTGACTCCCGAGGTCCTCATGATCGCCGAGACCTGCCCGCTGATCCTGCCCATCCACCGCGACCTCGACGCGCTGCGCGAGGATGCGTCGGGCGCCGGCAAGATCGGCACGACGCGCCGCGGCATCGGACCGGCCTATGAGGACAAGGTCGGCCGCCGAGCGATCCGCGTCTGCGACCTCGCGCACCTCGAGGACATGGGCCCTTTGCTCGACCGCCTCTGCGCGCACCACGACGCGCTCCGCGCCGGCTTCAACGAGCCTCCCGTCGACCGCGATCGCCTGCTCAAGGACCTGAGCGAAATCGCCGATTTCGTCCTGCCGTTTGCGCGGCCGGTCTGGCGCGACCTCGACAGCGCGCTTCACCGGGGCAAGCGCATTCTCTTCGAGGGCGCTCAGGGCGTGCTGCTCGACGTCGATCACGGCACCTATCCGTTCGTAACCTCGTCCAACACCGTCGCGGGAACGACCGGGTCGGGCAGCGGCATCGGCCCGTCGGGCGCGGGCTTCGTGCTCGGAATCGTCAAGGCCTACACGACGCGCGTCGGCTCCGGCCCCTTCCCCACCGAGCAGGACAATGAGATCGGCCAGAAGCTCGGCGAGCGGGGCCATGAGTTCGGCACGGTAACCGGCCGCCGCCGGCGCTGCGGCTGGTTCGACGCGGTGCTCGTCCGCCAGGCGGTGGCGGTCAGCGGAGTGACCGGCGTCGCGCTCACCAAGCTCGACGTGCTCGACGGCTTCGAGACGGTGAAGATCTGCACCGGCTACAGGATCGACGGGAAGAAGTTCGACTATCTCCCGCCCCATTCCGCCGACCAGATGCGCGTCGAGCCCGTCTTCGAGGAGGTCGAGGGTTGGCCGGGCTCCTCGAGAGGCGCGCAGAGCTGGGCAGACCTCCCGGCCCGAGCCATCAAGTACGTCCGCCGCATCGAGGAATTGATCCGCTGCCCGGTGGCGCTGGTCAGCACTTCGCCCGAGCGGGACGACACGATTTTGGTGCGGGACCCGTTCGCCGGCTAGTGCCGCACCTCGAACCCGCTTAGGTCCTCGAGCTCGGCCTCATGCGCTTCCACCCTGTCGACGCGTGCGCCCCCGGGGCCGTCGTAAATGATGTCGATCAGCCAGCGCACCGCGGCCTCCTCGCCTTCGAGATGAGCCTCGACCGAGCCATCGGCGCAATTGCGGATCCAGCCTTTGACGTCGTGCTTGGCCGCCTGTTCGCGAGTCCAGGCGCGGAAGAACACGCCCTGCACCCGGCCGGACACGCGAACCGAGCGGCCGACGCGCGCCATCGCTAAACGGTCGCGATGTCCGGGGCGTCCTCGGCCTTCATGCCCACGACATTGTAGCCCGCGTCGACATGGTGGATTTCGCCGGTGACGCCCGAGGCGAGATCGGAGAGGAGGTAGAGGCCGGCGCCGCCGACGTCCTCGATGGTGACGTTGCGCCTCAGCGGCGAATTATATTCGTTCCACTTGAGGATGTAGCGGAAGTCGCCGATGCCGCTCGCCGCCAGCGTCTTGATCGGCCCGGCCGAGATCGCGTTCACCCGGATCTGCTCCGGGCCGAGATCCATCGCCAGATATTTGACGCTGGTCTCGAGCGCCGCCTTGGCGAGGCCCATCACGTTGTAGTGGGGCATCCACTTCTCGGCGCCGTAATAGGTGAGCGTCAGGAGCGAACCACCCTCGCCCATCAGCTTCTCCGCCCGCTGCGCCACCGCCGTGAAGGAGTAGCAGCTGATCAGCATCGTGTTGCTGAAGTTCTCCGCGGTGGTCTCGACATAGCGGCCATCGAGCTGGTCCTTGTCGGAGAAGGCGATGGCGTGGACCAGGAAGTCCAGCGAGCCCCAG
>DASVXR010000114.1:0-4044 GCA_036392595.1 Sphingomicrobium sp. | reverse complement strand
GATCAGCGAACGGATGCGGTCGCCGACGCGGACCATCTCGCGCGGGATTTGCTGGTCGCGGCGAATGACTCCTTCGGCGCGGCCCAAGTCGACGACGATGTGGCCGAACTCGACGCGCTTGACGACGCCGGTGATCACCTCGTTGGCGCGGTCCTTGAACTCTTCGTACTGCCGCTCGCGCTCGGCGTCGCGGACCTTCTGGAAGATGACCTGCTTGGCGGCCTGGGCGGCGATGCGGCCGAACTCGATCGGCGGCAGCGGATCGACGATGAAGTCGCCGACCACGGCGCCTTTCTGAAGCTTCTGCGCCCCCTTGGGGTCGATCTGCTTGAAATGATCCTCGGGCTCCTCGACCACCTCGAGCACGCGCCACAGGCGGAGGTCGCCGGTCACGGGGTCGAGCTTGGCGCGGATGTCGTTCTCGGCGCCATAGCGGGCGCGGGCGGCGCGCTGGATCGCGTCCTCCATCGCCTCGATGACGATGCCCTTGTCGATCAGCTTCTCGCGCGCGACGGCGTCGGCGATCGCGAGCAATTCTGCCTTGTTGGCGCTGACGGCAGCGGGTGCGGTGGCCATGTAAGTTATTCCTCTACAGTTTCTATCTGGTCGGCGCCCTCGGTGCTGAGCGGCGCGGTGGCGGCGATGAGCTTGTCGGTCAAGAGCAGCTTGGCCGACGAGATTTCGTTGAACGGCAAAGCGTGGGATTCACCCTCGGTGGTCCGGATCAGGACCAGCTCGCCCTCGGTTCCCCTGAGCTCGCCGGTGAATTTCCTGCGCCCCTCGTGCGGCTCGGCGAGCGTGATCCGGGCCTCGTAGCCCGTCCAGTCCTTGTAATCCTTCAGGCGAGTCAGCGGCCGGTCGATGCCCGGCGAGCTGACCTCGAGCCGGTAGCTCCCTTCGATCGGGTCGGCGAGGTCGAGCATTTCAGAAAGGCGGCGCGAGATTTTCTCGCAATCGGCGATGTCGAGCTGCCGGGTGTCGGCGCGCTCCGCCATCACCTGAAGCGTCGGATCGGAGCTTCCGCCGATCATCTGCACGCGCACGAGATCGTAGCCGAGGCGGTTGACCTCGGGCTCGATCAGTCGGTGCAATCCGGCGACGTCCGCCAACGCATATTCCCTTTGCTCATGCCCAAACGCCTCTCGGACCGGAGCCGTAGGGCCCCAGCCTCAGGCATCTGACGATGTCGAGGAGAGGAGAGCGATATAAGCGGGAAGCAGCCCCGCCGCAAGCAATGGTTAGCGGCCCAGCGCCCGGTTCTCCTCGCGGATGCGGATCGCGAGGACTCCGGCGTTGAGCAGGGAGAAGATCAGCGCCAGCAGCGGAAGGCCGAATACCAGCGGCAGGACCGCGATCTCGCCGGCGACGACCATGTAATTGGGGTGATTGACGAAGCGGTAGGGACCGCGGCGGACCAGCGGCGCATCGGGGAGGACCAGGATGCGCGTGGTCCAGCGTCGGCCGAGCGAGGCGAGCACCCAGATGCGAGCAATCTCCAGCAGCACGAACAAAGCGAGCCAGAAGCCGTCGATCGGACGCCAAGGCGCGAGCCACCACAAACTGATGAGCCAAAGCGCATGCAGGAGAACGATGAGCGGATAGTGCCGGGCGCCATATTCGCGCGCGCCCTGGCCGAGCAGGCGCCTGGTGTTGCGGTTCGACAGCCACAGCTCGCCCAGCCGCTGGAGAGTGACCAGCGCGAGGATGATTACACCGAGGTTCACGCCGCTTCGAGCAGCAGTCCGGCGCAGGTGAAGCCGGGGCCGAACGCGGTCATCAGCACCTTTTCCGGGAGGCCTTGCTCCAGCAGGCGCTCGAGCACGAACATCACGGTCGGAGCGCTCATGTTGCCGTAGTCGTTCAGCACCTCGCGCTCGAGGTTCAGCTCGCCCTGGTTGAGCTCCAGCGCGGTCTCGATCGCGTCGATCACCTTCACTCCGCCGGGATGGCAGCACATGCGGTCGATGTCGTCGCGACTGATCCCGAGTTGCTCGCACATCCCGTCCACCGCCTGCGCAAGCTCGGCTTCGATGAAGGGCGGGATGGCCCGATCGAAGACGACTGCAAGGCCCGGATCCTCGACGTCCCAGCCCATGATCCGCAGGGTATCCGGCCAGATTTTCTCCGCCGAGCCGACGATTTTCGCGATGCTGTGCTCGCCGGACGAAACCACCGCCGCCGCGGCTCCGTCCCCGAACAGCGCGGTGGCGACCACTGCCGCGGGATCGTCGCTGTCGAGGCGGATTGAGATCGAGCAGGTCTCGACGGTCACGAACAGCCACTTGGCGTCGGGCTCTGCGGAGGCGAGCCGCGCGGTCGTCGCGAGGCCGTTCACTCCGCCGGCACAGCCAAGCCCGAACACCGGCACCCGCCGGATGTCCTCGCGGAAGCCCATGCGCTTGAACGCCCGAGCGTCGAGGCTCGGCGTTGCAATACCGGTGGTCGAAACGGTCACGACGCCGTCTATCTCGTCGGCCGTCAGGTCCGCCTTTTCGATCGCCGCGGTCGCCGCTTCGACGAACAGGTTCTCGGATGCTTCGAGATAGACGTTGTTACGGTCATGCCAGCCGTGTCCCGCCATGTACCAGTCCTGCGGAGCGACGATGTGCCGCTTGGCTATGCCGGCATTGTCGAAGACTCCGGAGAGGCGGTCGAACAGCTCTTTCTTGCCGCCGAACGCCTCACGGGCGCGCCTTTTCGCTTCGTCCTGGAATACCACCTGCGGCGGAACCGCCGTGGCGAGTGAGAGTAAGCTGCAGGGTCGCATGCGGACCTTTCCTTAGCGAAAGCCACCAACGCCCCTGAACTGTACGACTACCGACTCTATATTACGCAGATGGAACAGTTGGGATGACCCTCCGCTTAATACAAGCCGCCTTCCTCCTCTTTCTTGCGGCGTGTAACGCGGCAAGCTCGAGTTTGGCTCAAACGACGGGTGATCCGCCCTTCACCTCGACCGAGGTCGCCGAGTTCGATTCGCCCTGGGCGATGGATTTCCTTCCGGGCTCGGGCGTGCCGAAGACGAACATGGCGCTGGTGACGGAGAAGCGCGGCAGGCTGTGGCTCATCGATGTGCGGACCGGGACGAAACAGGAAGTCGCCGGAGTGCCGCGCGTGCATGTCGAAGGGCAGGGAGGTCTTGCCGACGTGGTCGTGCACCCGGATTTCGCCGCCAACCAGCGCGTCTATCTCAGCTTCCCCGAGGCAGGCCCGAACGGAACCAGCGGCGCAGTCGTCGGCTACGGCCGGCTGATCCTCGGCCAGGGACAGCCGCGGCTGGACGGGTTCAGGATCATCTGGCGCCAGCAGCCGAAGGTCTCCGGAGGCGTGCACTATTCCGAACGGATCGCCTTCGCCCCGGACGGAACCATGTTCGTGAGCAGCGGGGAACGCTTCAAGTTCACTCCGGCCCAGGACCCTAACAGCGACCTCGGCAAGATCATCCACATGACCGCCGAGGGGCAGCGGATCGGCGGTCGCTTCTACACGCTGGGGCATCGCAACGTTCTGGGGTTGGCCTTCGCGCCCGACGGCCGGCTGTGGGAAGACGAGATGGGACCGCGCGGCGGCGACGAGGTCAATTTGATCCTCAAGGGCAGGAACTACGGCTGGCCGCTCGCCTCCTACGGCACAAATTACGACGGGACCGACATTCCCGACGACCACAAGGGCCGGGGGTTCGAAGAGCCCAAGGTCTGGTGGAATCCGTCAATCAGCCCGAGCTCGCTGCTCATCTATACCGGCGACCTGTTCCCCCAGTGGAAGGGCGACGCGCTGATCGGCGCGCTTTCCGGCCAGGCGCTCATCCACGTGCGAATCCGCGGCTACCGGGCGAGCAAGGCCGACCAGTGGGACATGGGCAACCGGATCCGCGCGGTCGACCAGGGACCGCGCGGAGAGGTCTATCTGCTCGAGGATGGCCCGAGCGCGCGGCTGCTCAGGCTGGAACCGGCCCGCCGCTGATCTTTTCGCTCGTCTCGGCCGCTTCGCCCTTCGGTTGCGGCACGGTCCGCAGGTAGGGCTTCACCGCCTTCCAGCCGCCCG
>DASVXR010000113.1:0-5506 GCA_036392595.1 Sphingomicrobium sp. | reverse complement strand
CGCAGGACGTGATCAACGACGACGGCAGCCGGACCTTCACCAATTACGACCGGGCGGGCACCGAGCCCTTCTCGCTCACCGCCACCCTCTACCACCCCGACGGCACCGCCTACGAGCAGGTCACCACCTGGGACGACGGGCACACCACCTATACGCTGATCTAGGGGCTCGAGGCCGCGCGCGGGTACCCGGCCGCTCAGGCCGCCATTAGGGCCCCGCGAAGCACGCGGTCCTCGAGCGTCTGGCCGGCGCCGAGCGCGACGCAGCTCATCGGGTCGTCGGCGACGCGCACGGGGAGGCCGGTCGAATCCTGGAGGACCGTCGCGAAGTCCCTCAGCAGCGATCCGCCACCGGTCATCGTGATGCCCTGGTCGATCACGTCGGCGGCGATCTCGGGCTGGGTGTGCTCCAGCGCGGTCAGCACCACCTCGACGATCTGGCTGACGGGTTCGCTCAGCGCTTCAGCGACCTGCGCCTGGCTGAGCTCGATCTCGGCGGGGACTCCGCGCGTGACGTCGCGGCCGCGCACGCTGGCGGTGAGGCCGAGACCGTCCTCCGGCCGCATCGCGGAGCCGATTTCCATCTTCACGCGCTCGGCCGTGCCTTCGCCGATCAGCAAGTTGAAGTTCCGCCGGACATAGGAGGCGATCGCATCGTCCATCCGGTCGCCGCCGACGCGGGCGGAGCGGCAGTAGGCGAGGCCCTGCAGCGAGATGACTCCGACTTCCGTGGTGCCGCCGCCGATGTCGACGACCATCGAGCCGATCGGCTCGGCGACCGGCAGCCCGGCGCCGATCGCGGCTGCCATCGGCTCCTCGATCAGCGACACCTGGCTCGCTCCGGCATTGGCCACCGCGTCACGGATGGCGCGGCGCTCGACGTTGGTCGCGCCCGACGGGATGCAGATCACGACCTCCGGCCCCCGCGAGAAGCGGGTCGGCCCGCCGTGCGCCTTGCGGATGAAATGCTTGATCATCTCCTCGGCGACTTCGATGTCGGCGATCACCCCGGCGCGAAGCGGCCGAATGGTCTGGATGTTGCCCGGGGTCTTGCCCAGCATCAGCTTGGCGTCGTCGCCGATGGCGTGCACCTTGCGCATGCCGTTGACCATCTCCATCGCGACGACGGAAGGCTCGTTGATGACGATGCCCGTGCCGCAGACGTAGACGACCGTGTTTGCAGTGCCGAGATCTATCGCGATGTCGCGCGACGAGAAATTGAAAAGCGAACGCATTGGCTGGCCCCACCCCATCCGAAGATTCGGAAAAACAAAGGCTTACGCTTGATTGGCGCGGGCGCCATATGGTTAACGACAGTTAAACGCCGGGCGTTCTTTTATCGCGTTGAGCTGTTGGCTGGTCAGGCATGGACTGCGGCGACGAGATAGTTCAGCCGGACATCGTCGCTGAGATGCAGTCCGCGCGTCGGCGACCAGGCGATGCCCTCGACGTCGAGGCATTTGACCCCCGCATCAGCGAGCAGCATCTTCATCCGCTCGGGCGATATGAACTTGTCGAAGTCGTGCGTCCCTTTGGGGATTCGGCCGAGGCCCTCGCCGATGGTGATCATCATCAGCCGCGACCAGCTCGTTGCGTTGGGCGTCGACATTACGAGCAGCCCGTCCGGAGCGAGCCGCTTCGCCAGTGCCTTGAGGAAGGCGGCGGGGTCGGCGACATGCTCGATCACCTCCATGCAGGTGATGAGGTCGAACTGCCCCTCCAGCTGCTGCACGTCGCCGGCGCGATAGTCGATCGCAAGGCCCATGGCTGAGGCGTGCTCGCGCGCGACGTGGATCACCTCGGGAGAGGCGTCGATGGCGGTCACGCTTGCGCCAAGCCTCGCGAGCGGCTCGGCGAGGAGGCCCGCGCCGCAGCCGACGTCCAGCGCCGTCCTCCCCTCCAGCGGCCTGCGGCTGCATTCGTCCCGCTGCCAGTGCTGGTCGATCATGTCGCGAATGTACTTGAGGCGCACCGGGTTGAGCTTGTGCAGCATCGCCGAGGCGCCGCCCGGATCCCACCAGTCGCCGGCGAGCCTGCCGAAGCGCTCGGCCTCCTCGGGGACGATGCTTGTCTGGACCATGCTCGCCCCCTAACAGGCCGCGACCCGGGACCCAAGGAGCGCAATGCCCCGCATCGTGATGAAATTCGGCGGAACGTCGATGGCGGGCATTGAGCGCATCCGCAGCGTCGCGGCGCGCGTGCGGCGCGAGGCGGAGGCGGGTAACGAGGTGCTGGTTGTGGTCTCGGCCATGGCGGGGGAGACCGACCGGCTGGTGCAGCTGTGCCGCGAGGCTGCGGCGCTCCACGATCCGACCGAATATGACGTGGTGGTCGCTAGCGGAGAGCAGGTGACAGCAGGCCTGCTTGCGATGACTCTCCAGAACATGGGCCTCAAGGCGCGAAGCTTCATGGGCTGGCAGCTGGTTCGCGCCTCCGGCGTGCATGGCAATGCGCGCGTCGAGGCGGTCGAGTCCGCAATGCTCGACGAAGCGCTGAGCGCGGGCACCGTCGCCGTCATTCCGGGCTTCCAGGGAGTCTCGACCGACGGGCGGCTCGCGACGCTTGGCCGGGGCGGTTCCGACACATCGGCCGTAGCGATTGCGGCCGGCGTGAAGGCCGATCGCTGCGACATCTACACCGACGTGGACGGCGTCTATACGACCGACCCGCGCATTGTGCCGAAGGCGCGCAAGCTCGACCAGGTAACGTTCGAGGAGATGCTCGAGCTCGCCGGCGTTGGGGCGAAGGTGCTCCAGGTGCGCTCGGTCGGGCTCGCAATGCGCGAGAGTTTGCCGCTGCGCGTGCTATCGGCGTTCGAGGACAAGCCCGGCACCGACATCGTCGCCGAGCTTTCGGGAGATGAGATGGAACGAAATCTGATCGCGGGGATCGCCGCCGACCGCAACGAGGCGCGGGTGACACTCACCGGCGTCCCGGACAAGCCAGGCACGGTCGCGCAGGTGATCTCGCCCGTCGCCGAGGCCGGGATCCAGGTCGACATGATCGTCCATGCGGCGACGCCCAACACCGGCTCGTCCGACCTCACCTTCACGGTCCCGCGCGCGAGCCTCGCCCAGGCCATGGCAGTGATCGAACAGCGCAAGGACGAGATCGGCTACGCGGAGCTGATCCAGGACGACGCGGTGGCGAAGGTCAGCATCGTCGGCGTCGGAATCCGCTCCAACCCGCAGCTCGCCGCCAAGATGTTCGAGGTGCTCGCCGACCGCCAGATCAACCTGCTTGCCGTATCGACGAGCGAGATCAAGGTGAGCGCGCTGATCGCTGAGGCCGAGCTGGACCTGGCCGTGCGCGTCCTCCACACGGCCTTCGGCCTGGACTCGACGGAATCGCAGGGGCAGGCGGCATGAGCGGCGAGGGCCTGATCGCCGAGCCTCGAGCGGTTCACACGTCGGTTGGCCACGTGCGCCTCAAGGAGCTGATGCACCGCGGCACCGAGTTCCTCGGCTGCGACGTCGCGATCATGGGCGGTGCCATGAGCTGGGTAAGCGAGCGCAATCTCGTCTCGGCCATCTCCAACGCGGGCGGCTTCGGAGTGATCGCCTGCGGAGCGATGAGCCCGCAGCTGCTCGATACGGAAATCGCCGAAACGAAAAAGCGCACCGATCGCCCGTTCGGCGTCAACCTCATCACCATGCACCCCGACCTCGCCGAGCTGATTGAAGTCTGCGCCAGGCACGAGGTCGGTCATGTCGTGCTCGCCGGAGGGCTGCCGCCGGCTTGGGCGATCGAGAAGGTGAAGGCGAACGGCGCCAAGCTGATGGCCTTCTCGCCGGCGCTGAGCCTCGCGAAGAAGCTGATGCGGTCCAACGTCGACGCGCTCGTGATCGAGGGCATGGAGGCGGGCGGCCACATCGGCCCGGTGTCCACGTCCGTCCTCGCGCAGGAGATTTTGCCCAATATCAGCCACGACATTCCGGTATTCATTGCCGGCGGCATCGGCCGCGGCGAGGCCATTGCGGCCTATCTCGAAATGGGCGCGGTCGGGGTGCAGCTCGGCACCCGCTTCGTCTGCGCCCACGAGAGCATCGCGCATGCCAACTTCAAGAAGGCGTTCATCCGTGCCTCCGCGCGTGACGCCGTGCTGTCGGTGCAGATCGATCCGCGGCTTCCGGTGATCCCGGTGCGAGCGCTCAAGAACAAGGAAACGGAGCGCTTCGCCGCCAAGCAGCGCGAGGTCGCGAACCTGCTCGACAGCGGCCAGGTCGAGATGGCCGAGGCGCAGCTCCAGATCGAGCATTATTGGGCGGGAGCGCTGCGTCGCGCGGTGATCGACGGCGACGTCGAGACGGGCTCGGTCATGGCCGGCCAATCCGTCGGGATGGTGACCCGCGAGGAACCGGTAGCGGCGATCATCCAGGAACTGGTCGACGAAGCCGCCGCTGCGCTGGAAAGCCGCGGTTAGGATGGCAACCAACGAACTCGATCTTTCCGCCTGGTGGATGCCATTCACGGCGAACCGCCAGTTCAAGTCGGCGCCGATGCTGCTCGCTCGTGCTGAGGGCATGCATTATTTCACCCCCGAGGGCCGCCCGGTCCTGGACGGAGCCGCGGGCCTCTGGTGTGTGAACGCCGGCCACGGCCGCCGCGAGATCGTCGAGGCGGTGAGCGCGGCACTGACCGAGCTCGACTATGCGCCGCCGTTCAAGATCGGCCATCCGCTCGCATTCAGGGCGGCCGAGGCGCTCAAGGCCCTGCTCCCGCCCGACTTCAGCAACACCTTCTTCGTCAACTCCGGAAGCGAAGCCGCGGAGACGGCGCTGAAGATCGCTCGCGCTTATCATGTCGCTCGCGGCGAGCCTGACCGCGTCTGGCTGATCGGCCGGGAGCGCGCTTATCACGGGGTCAATTTCGGCGGGATTTCCGTCGGCGGTCTCCCGCGCAATAAGGCCGCATTCGGCCCGCTGCTCCGCGAGGTCGATCACCTGCAGCAGACGCACGATCCTGCCCGGAACGCCTTTTCGCGCGGGCAGCCGGAGCATGGCGTCGAGTTCGCCGACGACCTGCTGCGCATCATCGGCCAGCACGGCGCGGACAAGATCGCCGCGGTGATCGTCGAACCCATGGCCGGTTCGACCGGAGTCCTTCCGCCGCCGAAGGGCTATCTTGAGCGGCTCCGGTCGATTTGCTCCGAACACGGCATTCTCCTTATCTTCGACGAGGTGATCACGGGCTTCGGGCGCCTCGGCGCGCCGTTCGCCGCGCACCGGTTCGAAGTGCAGCCTGACATGATCGCCATGGCCAAGGGGATGACCAACGGCACCATCCCGATGGGCGGGGTGGCCGTCCGGAGCCACGTTTATGACGCGCTGATGCGGGGGCCGGTCGAGATGATCGAGCTGTTCCACGGCTATACCTATTCTGGCCATCCTGCGGCCTCGGCCGCGCTCATTGCCGCGGTCGAGATTTATCAGCGCGAGAAGCTGTTCGAGCGGGCGCGCGAGCTTGAGCCTTATTGGGAGCAAGCGGTGCACATGCTGCGGCAGGCC